>NZ_JBIWAF010000008.1:0-265971 GCF_044759925.1 Pseudomonas sp. NPDC099000 | reverse complement strand
CAAGCTGAGGCTGAACGGAATGAGCCCTGTGGAATACAGGACTCAATCCGTTCAGGCCTAGAACCACAATCGTCCAACTTTTGGGGTGCACACCAGAGCGTGGGAACGATCACTCTAGGCCCCCAAGGTCAAGCCGTTGGCGGGTAATGGCAGTGCGGTTTTGTAGCGCACTTGCTTGAGCGCAAAGCTCGAGCGGATGTTGGCCACACCAGGCACTTTGGTCAGGAAGTCCATCATGAAGCGTTCCAGCGACTGAATGGTCGGCACCAGCACCCGGATCAGATAGTCCGGGTCACCGGCCATCAAATAGCATTCCATCACTTCCGGGCGATCCGAAATCGCTTCCTCGAAATGCTGAAGCGCTTCTTCTACCTGCTTCTCCAGGCTGACGTGAATAAACACGTTCACGTGCAGCCCCAGCAGGTCGGCATCCAACAGCGTCACCTGCTCACGAATCAGCCCTAATTCTTCCATCGCCTTGACCCGGTTGAAGCAAGGCGTCGGCGACAGGTTGACCGAGCGTGCGAGGTCGGCGTTGGTGATGCGCGCGTTCTCTTGAAGGCTGTTCAAAATGCCGATATCGGTACGGTCCAGTTTGCGCATGAGACAAAACCACCTGTTTTTTATGTTTATGCAGGTTTTTTATCCTCAAATGATCTCCGGCGCAACGAAACAGAGATAAATATTCTTCTGCGCCGGGCCTATGATTGTTGTAGGACAAGATTTCTTTTATCGAAGAATGACGGTCAGCTCACTACAAGAAATTCACAAGATCGAGCGTAGAAGCCATGAACCAAGCGTACGAACCGCTGCAACTGCACGTTCCCGAACCATCGGGCCGTCCTGGCTGCAAAACCGACTTCTCCTACCTGCGTCTGACCGACGCCGGCACGGTGCGCAAACCCCCAATCGACGTTGAACCGGCCGACACCGCTGATCTGGCCAAGGGCCTGATTCGCGTGCTCGATGACCAGGGCAATGCCCTCGGTCCATGGGCTGAAGGCGTACCGGTCGAGATCCTGCGTAAAGGCATGCGCGCCATGCTCAAGACGCGGATCTACGACAACCGCATGGTAGTCGCCCAGCGTCAGAAGAAAATGTCGTTCTACATGCAGAGCCTCGGCGAAGAAGCCATCGGCAGCGGCCAGGCCCTGGCCCTGAACGTTGATGACATGTGCTTCCCAACCTACCGCCAGCAAAGCATCCTGATGGCACGCGATGTCCCGCTGGTAGACCTGATCTGCCAACTGCTGTCCAACGAGCGCGATCCGCTCAAGGGCCGTCAACTGCCGATCATGTATTCGGTCAAGGACTATGGCTTCTTCACCATTTCCGGCAACCTCGCCACCCAATTCGTACAAGGTGTGGGCTGGGGCATGGCCTCGGCGATCAAGGGCGACACCAAAATCGCCTCGGCCTGGATCGGCGACGGCGCCACCGCTGAATCCGACTTCCACACCGCCCTCACCTTCGCCCACGTTTACCGTGCGCCAGTGATCCTCAACGTGGTCAACAATCAGTGGGCGATCTCGACGTTCCAGGCGATTGCCGGTGGTGAAGCCACGACGTTCGCCGGTCGTGGCGTCGGTTGCGGCATTGCCTCCCTGCGGGTCGATGGCAACGATTTCGTCGCGGTCTATGCCGCCTCTGCCTGGGCCGCCGAACGTGCGCGCCGCAACCTCGGCCCGACGATGATCGAATGGGTCACCTACCGCGCCGGCCCTCACTCCACTTCCGATGATCCGTCCAAATACCGTCCTGCCGACGACTGGAGCTACTTCCCGTTGGGCGACCCGATTGCGCGCCTGAAGCAGCACCTGATCAAGATCGGTCAGTGGTCCGAAGAGGAACACGTCGCCGTCAGCGCCGAACTGGAAGCCGAAGTCATCGCCGCGCAGAAAGAAGCCGAGCAATACGGCACCCTCGCCGGTGGCCAGATTCCAAGCGCCGCGACCATGTTCGAAGACGTCTATAAAGAGATGCCGGAGCACTTGAAGCGCCAGCGTCAAGAGTTGGGGATCTGACATGAACGATCACAACAACAATATCGAGTTGGAAACCGCCATGACCACGACCACCATGACCATGATCCAGGCCCTGCGCTCGGCCATGGATGTGATGCTTGAGCGTGACGACAACGTCGTGGTGTTCGGCCAGGACGTCGGTTACTTCGGCGGCGTGTTCCGCTGCACCGAAGGCCTGCAGAACAAGTACGGCACCTCCCGGGTGTTCGATGCGCCGATCTCCGAAAGCGGCATCGTCGGCGTCGCCGTGGGCATGGGTGCCTACGGTCTGCGTCCGGTGGCCGAAATCCAGTTCGCCGATTACGTTTACCCGGCGTCGGACCAGATCATTTCCGAAGCCGCTCGCTTGCGTTATCGCTCGGCCGGCGAGTTCACCGCACCGATGACCCTGCGCATGCCTTGCGGCGGCGGCATCTACGGCGGCCAGACTCACAGCCAAAGTATCGAAGCCATGTTTACCCAGGTCTGCGGTTTGCGCACGGTCATGCCGTCCAACCCTTACGACGCCAAAGGCCTGCTGATCGCCTCCATCGAAAACGATGACCCGGTGATCTTCCTTGAGCCAAAACGTCTGTACAACGGCCCGTTCGACGGCCACCACGACCGCCCGGTAACCCCGTGGTCGAAACACCCGGCCGCCCAAGTGCCCGACGGTTACTACACCGTGCCGCTGGACGTTGCCGCCATCGCCCGTCCCGGCAAGGAAGTGACCATCCTGACCTACGGCACCACCGTCTATGTCTCGCAAGTCGCTGCCGAAGAAACCGGCATCGACGCTGAAGTCATCGACCTGCGCAGCCTGTGGCCGCTGGACCTGGACACCATCGTCAAGTCGGTGAAGAAAACCGGCCGTTGCGTGATCGTTCACGAAGCGACCCGTACTTGCGGCTTCGGCGCCGAACTGGTCGCCCTGGTGCAAGAGCACTGCTTCCACCACCTGGAAGCGCCGATCGAACGCGTCACCGGTTGGGACACTCCCTACCCGCACGCGCAAGAGTGGGCGTATTTCCCTGGTCCGTCCCGAGTGGGCGCGGCTTTGAAACGGGTTATGGAGGTCTGAATGGGCACGCACGTTATTAAGATGCCGGACATTGGCGAAGGCATTGCAGAAGTTGAACTGTCGGTGTGGCACGTCAAGGTTGGCGACATGGTTGTCGAAGATCAGGTGCTGGCCGATGTCATGACCGACAAGGCGATGGTCGACATCCCTTCGCCGGTGCACGGCAAGGTGATTGCGCTGGGCGGACAGCCGGGCGAAGTCATGGCGGTTGGCAGCATTCTGATCAGCATTGAAGTTGAAGGCGCGGGCAACGTTAAAGAGTCGGCCCAGCCTGCACCTGTTAAAGAAGCCCCGGTTGCAGCGCCTAAAGCTGAAACCGTGGTGGCCAGCAAACCGGTCGCGGCTGCAGCGCCACGAGCCGCCGTTTGCCAAGGCCCGATGGTCGCTCGCGAAGCCGACGAACGTCCGCTGGCCTCCCCAGCCGTGCGCAAACATGCGCTGGACCTCGGCATCCAGTTGCGCCTGGTCCGTGGCACCGGCCCTGCCGGTCGCGTTCTGCACGAAGACCTCGACGCCTATCTGGCCCAGGGTCAGCAGCCGCAATCGACCGTGGCCGCCGCTTACGCTCAGCGTAACGACGAAGAACAAATCCAGGTCATCGGCATGCGCCGCAAGATCGCCCAGCGCATGCAGGACGCCACTCAGCGTGCCGCTCACTTCAGTTATGTCGAAGAAATCGACGTGACTGCCGTGGAAGAACTGCGCGCGCACCTGAATGAAAAACACGGTGCGACCCGTGGCAAGCTGACGTTGCTGCCGTTCCTGGTCCGCGCCCTGGTTGTCGCCCTGCGCGACTTCCCGCAGATCAATGCCCGTTACGACGACGAAGCCCAGGTCATCACCCGCCTTGGCGCCGTACACGTTGGCATCGCCACGCAAGCCGACATCGGCTTGATGGTGCCGGTGGTGCGTCACGCCGAAGCCCGCAGCTTGTGGGACAACGCTGCTGAAATCTCCCGTTTGGCCACGGCCGCACGGAATGGCAAGGCCGCCCGTGATGAACTGTCCGGCTCGAGCATTACCCTGACCAGCCTTGGCGCGTTGGGCGGCATTGTAAGCACGCCGGTGTTGAACCTGCCGGAAGTGGCGATCGTCGGCGTCAACAAAATCGTCGAACGCCCGATGGTGGTCAAAGGCCAGATCGTGATTCGCAAGATGATGAACCTCTCCAGCTCCTTCGATCACCGCGTGGTCGATGGCATGGACGCGGCGCAATTCATCCAGGCCGTTCGTGGCCTGCTCGAACAACCCGCCACCCTGTTTGTGGAGTAAGAGATGCAAACTTTGAACACCACGTTGCTGATCATCGGCGGCGGTCCTGGCGGTTATGTAACGGCGATCCGTGCCGGCCAGCTGGGCATCTCGACCGTTCTGGTAGAAGGCGAATCACTGGGCGGTACGTGCCTGAACATCGGCTGCATTCCGTCCAAGGCGTTGATCCACGTCGCCGAACAGTTTCACCAGACGCAGCACCACTGCCAGCACTCGGCGCTGGGCATCAGCGTCTCCGCGCCAACCCTCGACATCGGCAAGAGCGTCGAGTGGAAAGACGGCATCGTCGATCGCCTGACCACCGGCGTCGCGGCGCTGCTGAAAAAGAACAAAGTCCAGGTCATTCAAGGCTGGGCGAAAGTGATCGACGGCAAAACCGTTGACGTGGGCGACACGCGGATCCAGTGCGAGCACCTGGTGCTGGCCACCGGTTCGAAAAGCGTGAACCTGCCAATGCTGCCGATTGGCGGGCCGATCATCTCCTCCACCGAAGCCCTGGCCCCGACATCCGTGCCGAAACGCCTGGTCGTGGTCGGTGGCGGTTACATCGGCCTGGAGCTGGGGATTGCCTATCGCAAACTCGGCGCTGACGTGAGCGTGGTCGAGGCACAGGAGCGCATCCTGCCGGCCTACGACGCCGAACTGACCCAGCCTGTGCACGACGAATTGAAAAAACTCGGTGTAAAGCTTTACTTGAAGCACAGCGTCCAAGGCTTTGATTCTGCTAGTAATACTCTGCAAGTTCTGGAGCCGGGTGGCGATACCCTGAACCTGGAAACGGATCAGGTGCTGGTGGCCGTCGGTCGCAAGCCGAACACCCAGGGCTGGAACCTTGAAGCGTTGAATCTGGACATGAACGGCTCGGCGATCAAGATCGACAGCCGCTGCCAGACCAGCATGCGCAATGTGTACGCCATCGGCGACCTGAGCGGCGAACCGATGCTCGCGCACCGGGCCATGGCTCAGGGCGAGATGGTGGCCGAGCTGATCAGCGGCAAATCCCGCGAGTTCAACCCGACTGCCATCGCGGCCGTGTGCTTCACCGACCCGGAACTGGTGGTCGTCGGCAAGACCCCGGACGAGGTTAAGGCTGCCGGTCTGGACTGCATCGTTTCCAGCTTCCCGTTCGCGGCCAATGGCCGGGCGATGACGCTGGAATCGAAAAGCGGCTTCGTGCGCGTCGTCGCACGCCGTGACAATCATGTGATTGTCGGCTGGCAAGCGGTGGGTGTGGGCGTTTCAGAGTTGTCGACCGCGTTTGGCCAGAGCCTGGAAATGGGCGCGCGGCTGGAAGATATTGCCGGCACCATCCATGCGCATCCGACGTTGGGCGAAGCGGTGCAAGAAGCCGCGCTGCGCGCACTAGGCCACGCGCTGCACCTCTAAAGCCTACGGATGATCGTTCCCATGCTCCGCGTGGGAATGCCTCGCCGGACGCTCCGCGTCCGCTTTAGGGACGCGGAGCGTCCCGGGCTGCATTCCCACGCAGAGCGTGGGAACGATCAAAGGAACGAATTCCAGGCTGCGAAATGAGCCCGGAATGAAGTATTGTTGTCCCCATCCAGAAAAACGTCAGAAGCCTTGAACCGTTTCGGCGGTTGTTAAGTGATAGAGGGTGTCATGGGTAACGAAAGCATCAATTGGGACAAGTTGGGTTTTGACTACATCAAGACAGACAAGCGCTATCTGTCGCACTGGCGTAATGGCGAGTGGGACAAAGGCACCCTGACCGAAGACAACGTGCTGCACATCAGCGAAGGCTCCACTGCCCTTCACTATGGCCAGCAATGCTTCGAGGGCCTGAAGGCCTATCGTTGCAAGGACGGTTCGATCAACCTGTTCCGCCCGGATCAGAACGCCGCACGTATGCAACGCAGCTGCGCCCGCTTGCTGATGCCACAGGTGTCCACCGAGCAGTTCGTCGAAGCCTGCAAGGAAGTGGTTCGTGCCAACGAGCGTTTCATCCCGCCTTACGGCACTGGCGGCGCGCTGTACCTGCGTCCGTTCGTGATCGGCGTGGGTGACAACATCGGCGTGCGCACCGCACCCGAGTTCATCTTCTCGATTTTCTGCATTCCGGTCGGCGCTTACTTCAAAGGTGGCCTGACCCCGCACAACTTCCTGATCTCCAGCTACGACCGCGCCGCCCCACAAGGCACCGGTGCAGCCAAGGTCGGTGGCAACTACGCGGCCAGCCTGATGCCAGGTTCCCAGGCCAAGAAAGCCCACTTCGCCGACTGCATCTACCTGGACCCGATGACCCACACCAAAATCGAGGAAGTCGGCTCGGCCAACTTCTTCGGGATCACCCACGACAACAAGTTCGTCACGCCGAACTCGCCGTCGGTCCTGCCGGGCATCACTCGTCTGTCGTTGATCGAGCTGGCCAAATCGCGTCTGGGCCTGGAAGTGGTTGAAGGTGACGTGTTCATCGACAAGCTGTCCGACTTCAAGGAAGCCGGCGCTTGCGGTACCGCTGCGGTGATCACCCCGATCGGCGGCATCAGCTACAACGACCATCTGCACGTGTTCCACAGCGAAACCGAAGTCGGCCCGGTCACCCAGAAGCTCTACAAAGAGCTGACCGGTGTTCAAACCGGTGACGTCGAAGCGCCAGCGGGTTGGATCGTCAAGGTTTGATCTGACCCCGGCTGCATCGAAGCCCTCCACCGCATTGGCGATGGGGGGCTTTTTTATGAACGACGTTCGGTTTCTCCTCGCGCAATACGTTTGCCTCCCCTGCCCTTGATTCCGCTCGCCTGGCCGTCCTGCTGCTTACCTGTGCGTGCTTGGGTGATCAGCCCCGGAATCAACGCGCCTTCAGGCAGGTTCTTCCAAAACCGTGCCGGCAAGTGACCTTGCATGACTTTCGGGTTCAGGCGCGCCGGATTGAAGATGTGGCTGTAGTAGGTCAACCACATGTCGCTGTGCGGGTCATCGACGTTTTGTGCCAGTTGCTGCCATTCAACCGGGCATTGGCGTTGATGGATCAACTGCTCGCCGTCGTAATAGACCCCGTCCCTGGGCGTCGCAATCAACCAGCGATGGCGGCCCATGCGCCCGATAAAATGCTCACTGGCGCTGTGCAGGATGTCGTGGGCCGGTTCATGCCAGGCAACGTATTGCGGACCTTCACCTTCAGGCATCGCCACAAAACGTACAAATGCATGTAAGTGATGAGCTTCACGCTGTACCTGCCTGATTCTTCTATGAAATTCACTGCCTTGCTTGTCCCCGGCGAGCATCGCGGTGCGGTCACCATGACTGACCCGCCACAGCACTTCATACAGCAGACTCCAGCGTTGATCCCCCCGATATCGGGCCGCGCGTTCAAGGGTGTCCAGAAGCGTTCGCGGTATTCGTGCGTGAAACGGGCCTTGGGTTTGGGGTGGCGCATCGTCGCTGGCAAACAGATCGGACACACCTTCACTGGCCCAACTCACCCGGCTCGGGTCCACCTCATGACTTAGCAGCCAGCGTGCCTGCTGGCGCCAAATGTCGAACAGGTCATCGCAATCCAGACTGATCATCCCCATAACCCCATTTGTTGCGGCTGCGGCCGGTCGCGCAATTGCTGATACAGCAAGTGGCTGGTGACCTCCGCCTGCTGCGGGTGGTAATCGCAGGTGATGAAGAATGGCTTGGCTTTGGCCAGCACGCAGCGCATTCGGGCCAGGTCTTCGTAGCGGATGCGGCGCTGACGGCGCAATTCCACCAGCCGCTCGGTGGTACGCAGGCCGATACCTGGAATGCGCGCAATCAACGACGCTTCGGCGCGATTGAGGTCGAGCGGGAAGACCTCGCGGTTCTCCAGTGCCCATGCCAGTTTCGGGTCTATGTCGAGCGCCAGGTGGCCCGGCCCTTTGAACAACTCGCCAGCGGTGAAGCCATAACTGCGCAACAGGAAATCAGCCTGATACAAGCGGTGCTCGCGCATCAGTGGCGGCGCGGCCAGCGGCACGCTTTTCGGGCTGTTGGGGATCGGGCTGAACGCCGAGTAATAGACCCGCCGCAAACTGAAGTTGCCGTACAGCGCCTGGGCGCTGTGGAGAATGGTGCTGTCGTCGGTGTCATCGGCACCGACGATCATCTGCGTGCTCTGCCCGGCCGGGGCAAATTTCGGTGCGCGAGGTTCGTTGAGCACGGTTTGGACACCGGTGTAGATGGTCTGCATCGCTTGCTTGATCGAGCCCAATTGCTTCTCCGGGGCCAGGGTTTGCAGGCTGGCGTCGGTGGGCAGTTCAATGTTCACGCTCAAGCGATCGGCGTAGCGCCCCGCCTCCTCGATCAGCGCCGGATCGGCTTCGGGAATGGTCTTGAGGTGGATGTAACCGCGGAACTCGTGGTCTTCGCGCAGCAGCTTCGCCACGCGGATCAGCTGCTCCATGGTGTAGTCCGCCGAGCGAATGATCCCGGAACTGAGGAATAGCCCGCTGACGCAGTTGCGTCGGTAGAAATCCAGGGTCAGCGTCACCACTTCTTCCGGCGTAAAGCGTGCGCGGGGCACGTCGCTGGAACGTCGATTGACGCAATATTGGCAGTCGTAGAGACAGAAGTTGGTCAGCAGAACCTTCAGCAACGACACGCAGCGCCCATCCGGCGTATAGCTGTGGCAGATGCCCATGCCGTCGGTCGACCCCAGGCCGCTCTTGCCCTCGGAGCTACGCTTCGGCGCGCCGCTGCTGGCGCAAGACGCGTCGTACTTGGCGGCGTCGGCGAGAATGCTGAGCTTGTCGATGAGTTCCATGGGTCACGCCTTTTACTGTGTGGATATACAGTATAGGGTCGACCTTCAAGGCACAAGTCATCAACAAACCCTTGGTCGGGTCAGATCACATCCTGAGTCAGTAGCGATTGGCGTTGCTCGCGGACGGGTTGCACGGTTGGCTGCGTCAGCGTCAGGTCGAAGCGTGCGCCAAGCTCCTTGCGCCCCAGCGCCGTCAATGCCAATGCCCGGCTGTCCAGATCCTGCGTTACCCATTTGCGCTTGATCGCCGCTTGCAGCAATGCCGCCCCCAGCGAACCACCCAGATGCGGCCGACGCATGCTCCAGTCCAGGCATGGACAAGCAAAGCGGCGGCGCAAGGTGTTCAAGTCGTTGACCTCGATGCCCAGCCCTTGCATCAGCGCCTCACCACTTTCACTCAGGCGATAAACCTGTTCGTCAGTTTCCAGCAACCAGCCTTTTTCCAGCATCCGGTCATGCAACAACACCGCCAGCGTCCCGGCCATGTGGTCGTAGCAAGTGCGGGCGAATTGCAGGCGATCCGGTGTACGCGAGTTGAACGTCGGCGCAGTGTTCTGGCCGATCACCATCAGCGCTTCCAACGCCTGGGCCACGCGCTTGTCGGCGAGGCTGTAATAACGATGGCGGCCCTGCACGTGCAAACGCAGCAGCGCCAGTTCCTTGAGCTTGGCCAGGTGCGCGCTGGCGGTGGAGGCGCTGACTTCGGCAATCGCCGCCAGCTCGGTGCTGGTGCGGGCGTGGCCATCCATCAGCGAACACAGGATCTTCGTCCGGGCCGGTTCCGCGATGGCTGCGGCCACTTGGGAGACGCCGATGTCGTGTTGTTCTACGTTCATATTTCGCTCCCGGACGAATCGAGGCCCTGTCGAACGGGAGATAGTAGCAACACTTTCCCCACCACGAACAAGGCTGCGCCCCATGGACCCGATCATCGCTGCGACTCATGCCGATCCCTATCCCTACTACGCCCGGCTGCGCGCTGAGGGTGGGCTGGTGTTTCACCAAGGACTGAAACTATGGGTGGCGAGCAGCGCCCCGGCCGTTGCGGCCGTGCTGGCGCATGGGGATTGTCATGTCCGACCGGCCGCTGAGCCGGTGCCCAAGGCCATTGTCGGCGGGTTGGCCGGCAAGGTGTTTGGGCAGTTGATGCGGATGAATGAGGGTGAGCGTCAGCGTTGCCCGAGGTCGGCGATTGAGCCGGGATTGGCGCTGATTGATGCGCACGAGGTCAATGCGCTGGTGGCCGCGCGGTTGATCACGCCGGACGCCGATGGGTTGTACAACGCCCTGTTCCGCGGGCCGGTTTGCGTGTTGGCGGCGTTGCTGGGTTTTTCACCGGCTCAGGGCCGGGCGATCAGCGAAGTGACGGCGGATTTCGTCGCGTGTCTGTCGCCGCTCAGCGATCCGCTGCAATTGGAGACTGCCCACACTGCAGCAGAGCAGTTAAGGGGGTATTTCATTGAGTTGCTGGACGATCCGGGCAATAAAAGCTCACTGCTCGCCGGGATTCGGGCGCGCTTCGCGGGTGATCCTGAAACGCTGATTGCCAATCTGATGGGGCTGTTTTCTCAGACTTATGAAGCCACTGCCGGGCTGATTGGTAATGCAATGTTGGCACTGATTCGAAACCCATCGTTGTTACGCGACGCGACGCGCGTTGACGACTTGATCGCCGAAGTTCAGCGCTTTGACCCCTCGGTGCAGAACACCCGACGGTTTGTTACGGCACCGTGTGAGATCGAGGGTGTGAGCCTCAGTTCGGGCGATGTGATTTTGGTGTTGCTGGCCTCGGCGAACCGGGATCCGCAGCTCAATGATGATCCCGACGCGTTCCTTCTGGATCGCCCGCAACGGCGCAGCTTTACCTTTGGCGCCGGGCGGCATCAATGTCCGGGGCGGCAGTTGGCGTTAAGCATTGCCAGCGCTACGTTGAAGGAGATTCTGGCGCATCAACCTGCGCTGGATCGATTGACCTGGGAGTACCGGCCTTCGCTGAACGGGCGTATTCCGGTCTTTCGCAATTCGCCGCCCTGTCACCCCAATCGATCCGCGACAAACTCGACAAACACCTTCAGCTTGGGCAGTGATTTCCTCGAGCGCGGATAGACCATTTGCACCGGCTTGGGCGGCGGAACATAGGCGTCCATGATCCGCACCAACTCACCGCTCGCCAACGCCGCCGCCACCAGAAAATCAGGCTGCATCAAAATCCCCTCACCTGCCACGGCCGCCTGCAACAACACCTGACCGTCATTACTCTTCAACACCGCGTCTTCAGGCCAAGGCACTTCGCTAGTGCCGTTCCTCAGCGGCCAGGCAAACCGGTTGTTCCAGGACGTGTGGGTGAGAATTCGGTGCCGGTGCAGGTCCTCGGGGGACTGCGGCTGCGGCCATTTTTTCAGATACCGGGGCGAGGCGCAGATCACCATTCGATACGGTGGCAATGGCGTGGCCAGCAGATTGACGCCGATCAGTTCGGAAATCCTGAACGCCAGATCGAACGACGTTTCGTACAAGTCCACCACTTCATTGCTCAGGATCAGCTCGACCTGGATCTGCGGAAAACGCTGCATGAATTCGGCCACCAGCGGCCCGACCAGGGAAACACCGAGACTCATCGGCGCGGTGATGCGCAGCAGGCCACTGGGCTCCGGGTTAGAGGCTTCCACCCGACTGAACGCGTACTTCACTTGTTCCAGTGCCAGTTTGGCTTCTTGGTAAAACAAGCGCCCCTCGCCCGTGATGGATTGCCGGCGGGTGGTGCGCTGAATCAGCTGGGTATTGAGGGTTTTCTCCAGGCCCTGGATATGCCGCCCGACCATGACCGCCGACATGCCGACTGCATGGGCCCCATCGGCGAAGCTGCCCGCCTCGACGACCGCGACGAATACTTCCATTTGCCTGAGTTTGCTCATGACCCTGCCTTGCATTCAATACATCAGGTTAAAGGAGTAATAACCGGCGATGCGTTTATCACCCGGGACTTTGTCCCTAGAGTCACTTTAATAAAGTGCATAACGAGGCGCCATTGATGCAAACCCTACTGGACACGTCACTGAGTTCTTTTGCGCGGGCAGACCTGATGCAAGGTCCGACGCCGATTCAGCGCGCCGAACGCCTGGAACAGCTGCTGGGTTTGAAGGCCCAAGGCATCGGCCTGTTTCTCAAGCGCGATGATCACATGTTGATCGGCGGTGGCGGCAACAAACTGCGCAAACTTGAATTCCATCTCGGCGCGGCGCTCGCGGCCGGGGTCGACACGGTTATCACCATCGGCGGCCTGCAGTCCAACCATGCGCGCCTGACCGCCGCCGTGTGCGCCCGCCTGGGCATGGCCTGCGAACTGATTCTGACTCGGTCGGTGCCAAAATCCGAAGTGGACTACGAGCTGAACGGCAACGTTTTGCTCGACCAGTTGTTCGGCGCTGAAATACGGGTGCTTGCCGGTGGCAGCGACTCACTCGCCGAGGCCGAGAACCGCGCCGCGCAACTTCGAGAAGCCGGACGCACGGTTTTGGTGATACCGACGGGGGGCTCAACGCCGCTCGGCAGTCTCGGTTATGCGCGTTGCGCAGCGGAGATCGCGCAGCAGGAAACGGAACTTGGCCTCATTTTTAATCAGGTGGTCGTGCCCAATGGCAGCGCTGGCACCCATGCCGGGCTCGCGGCAGGGTTCCAGTTGCTGGGTCGGGGGACGTCGATCGTCAAGTCGTATTCAGTCTTGTCTGATCGGGACACGTCAGCGGACAGGACCGTGAAGTTGACTCAGGACGCACTGACATTACTGGGTAGCAGTGCCGTGGTTCAGGCGTCGGAGATTGTGATTGATGGCAGTCAGCTGGGCGACGGTTACGGCCTGCCGACGCCTGCCATGCTGGACGCGGTGCACCTGATGGCTCGCGCCGAAGGTTTGTTGATTGATCCGGTGTATTCCGGGAAAGCGTTTGCCGGGCTGCTGGGTGATCTCAGGCAAGGACGCTTTCAGCGCGGCGACAATGTGCTGTTTGTGATGACGGGCGGAACGCCGGGGTTGTATGCCTATCGGGAGACATTTCAGGTCTGAAGGTATGCAGCCGCTTGATCACCACAGCGACTTCGCCGACCCGCTGAAAGGCCTGCATCGCAGCAAGGCGCTGGGGATTGCGCAGGTCGTCATGCTGGGCGAACTGGCGGTAAACCGGGCGCTGGATAACATTAATCCGAAAGGCTAGCGGGGATCTGTGGTGAGGCGGATCCCTCACTACAAGAGCCGTAGCGAGCAGTACCTTTTGCAACAACCACTCAATATTCAGAAAATGCCTACATCCATTTAATGCCCGTTGAGATAGCGTCCGCATCGCTTACAAAAGTTGAAACAAGGACGCTCATGGCTAGCAACACAAACATACCTCCGATTCAAAACCCACCGTCAGGCGACGGGCACCCCGCCCGCAACACCTCGCAGGACTATCCGGGCAAAAATCAGGAGGCCCATTATGTTTTCTGGATCAGTGGATTTTCAAAGGGTGATAACGAGGGTGACGTCTTAAAGTACGAATTGACCGTTCTACCTGAGTTTGAAGACGCAATGATGCGTGTACTCGGCTGGAAAAATCTTGAAGAAAGCGCGTACGGGGACTGCTTGCTGACCGCTGAACAAATCCGACAAATCGCCATGGCACTCGATGTGCAGCTACCGACTGACCTGGACCTCTTCATAGGGGTGCGAGAGTAGTGGCTAAAACCGTTTGATTGCGGCGAGGGGCTTGCCCCCTCGCTGCACTTGCCATTTCAGCCCACGCGCCAATCAATCATCCCGCGTCAGCACTTCCAGCAACTCAATTTCAAAAATCAGGTTCGAATTCGGCGTGATCTTGCCCATCGTGCGCTCGCCGTAGGCCAAGTGCGCCGGCACCAGCAATTTGCGCTTGCCGCCGACCTGCATCCCCATAATTCCCTGATCCCAACCCTTGATCACCCTCCCCGTGCCGATTACGCACTGGAAAGGTTTGCCACGGCTGTAGGAAGAATCGAATTCGGTGCCGTCTTCCAGCCAGCCGCGATATTGGGTGGTGATCAGCGCGCCTTTCACGGCGGCTTTGCCGTCGCCCACTTCCAGATCGATTATCTGCAATTCATCATTCATCACGTTCACTCTATTGTTCACTCACCCAACAGGGTGTAATGGGCGCCGTTTTCCCAGAATTGTGCACCATTGGCAACCCATACGAACGGTTCCTGGCATTAACCTCAACTAAGATAAGCAACACCAAGGCACACGGATCAATACGACACGATGGCAATTTCTGAATGAATGACGTCTGGACCAGCGCAGCCATCGGCTCAGTGATGCTTGCCCTGATCATTGCGCTGATTTGCCGCGAGCGTTCGCTGCAAAAGCAATTGGCCGTGCATCGCGCCTTGATCGCCAGCCTGTCCGAAGGCCTGCACATCCGCCAGGACGGCGACGCCGAGCGTTTCAAGCGCAGCCAATACTTTGCCCGCATTGGCACCTGGGACTGGGATGTCGACACCGACAAGCTCTACTGGTCGGACGCGATCTATGGAATGTTCGGCTTCAAGATCGGCGAGGTGACGCCCTCCTACGCCCTGTTCTGTGCCTGCGTTCACCCGGACGACCGGGCCAAAGTCCGGGCCGGGGAACTGCGTTGCCTGGACACCGGCGAAAACCATGATGAGGAATACCGCGTGGTCTGGCCCGACGGCAGCATTCGCTGGCTGCGGGAAACCGGCAACGTGGTCAAAAACGACCAGGACGCCACCATCAAGATGATGGGCGTGGTGCGCGACATCACCGAGGAAAAAGCCTCAGCCAGCTATTTGCAACACCTGGCGCATTACGACCCGCTGACCGGCCTGCCCAATCGCCTGGTGCTGGAAGAGCGCCTTTGCGAAGCGCTTGAACAGGCATGCGTCAGCGCCACGCGGGTGGCGTTGGTGTTTGTCGATCTGAATGGGTTCAAGGCAATCAACGACCATTACGGTCATGCGGCCGGTGACCGGGTGCTGATCACCACCGCTACACGGTTGAAGACAATCCTGCGCTCAACCGACACCGTCGCCCGGATCGGCGGCGACGAATTCGTGGTCATTCTTCAGGGGCTGCCCCAAGGCGTCAGCCTGCAAGACGAGGCACGCCGCATCTGCCAGAAAATCTTCGTCGAACTGTCACCGCCGATCACCATCGGCAACGACCAGCGTCACATCGGCACCAGCCTGGGCGTGGCGGTGTTCCCGGACCACGCGCCGAGCATGGACCGGTTGATTCATATTGCGGACCTGGCGATGTATGAGGCTAAGCGCAGCGGGAATAATCAGTATCGGTTGGGCCAACAAACGATGAGTCCTAGCAGGGTCGAATGACCCGTTCAGTCCTTGCGTTGCCCGTAAGGTATACCGTTGAAACTATGGGTGCAGCAGTGGCAGAACGTGGCCATGTTCTCGGCAGTCAACTCAGGCGCGACTATTGCGAGCAAGCCTTGATCATCAACGAACAAGCCGCTGAAGTAACTGGACTCATCTGTCCTGACGTAATCCTTCTGTTCACTTTCACGCAACGCAACCATCCAGAAAACCGGCTCAGGGCTATCAAGCCTGGCAACCGCCTCACTGAAAACCTCGTCCCAACGCCGACCGACTCTGGAAAGTAAAAACTTGTACAGCGGAGTGTAATCGAACCCATACCGACGGGTTCCATGCATCGACTCGCGGGGTGCATCGCAGTTGATCACCGCTTTTGTATGGCGTTGATGGCGGTACTCACCCGTGTAATCGTTGTGTCGAACACCCCAGGTGCGAGTGTTGATCTTTCGGTAGAGGGGTTTCTTTTCCAACGGCTACTCCTGACATCCAGTCAACAAAATCGCCGCCGATCTTTACCGGAGCAGCGGACGATTTCAATCAGCCTTCCATAGCCAATTGTTGCTGGTGGCCTAACGCTCCACCGGCGTGATGTCCACAATCGTCCCGTTGGTGACCATCACCATCATGTACTTGTCATTGATCTGCACCCACTGCGCCTGTTCTTTCGGCGCTTTCAGGCCTTTGGCCTTCCAGTTGCGCAGTGCTTTGTCGCTGCGTTGGTAAACGTCCGGCGCGCGGTCGCCGACCACCAGTTCGCGGGTGTTGTTGAGCCCGGGCTGGACGGTTTTTTGTGGTGGGTCATCGGCCTGAACGATGGGGCTGATACCGGTGAGGCCTGCGACGAGGGCAAGGCTGGCGATAAGGGTCTTGTTGTTCATTGATGAACCTCCAGTAAATTCGTGGTACCTGAACTCCGACTGCGCCTGTGTTGAATCATTCCTTACTGTTGCGATGATTCTGCAATGGAGTGAGCGTATGTCGCTCGGGGGATGGCGCATATTGAGGCGTTTTATCTGAGTCACTGGTTGTCCATTCGGACGCCTTCGCGAGCAAGCCCGCTCCCAGATTCGACCGAGTTGTCCAGACGAGCACGGTCAAAATGTGGGAGCGGGCTTGCTCGCGAAAACGGCCTGTCAGTCCACATCAATTCATGTTCATGGCTGACGCCTGAAGCCTCACCCTTTATCCTTGGCACTCCGCCGTACCGAGCTCTGGAGTAAGCCATGCCCCATGAAGGCAACCTGTTGCAAGCCGCTGTCGTTTTTCTGTTCGCGGCAGTGCTCACCGTGCCCTTGGCCAAACGTCTGCAATTGGGAGCCGTGCTGGGTTATCTGTTTGCCGGGGTAATCATCGGTCCATCTGTACTGGGTTTGATCGGCAATCCACAAAGCGTCAGCCACATCTCCGAGCTCGGCGTGGTGTTGCTGCTGTTCATCATCGGCCTGGAATTGTCGCCGCGTCGCTTGTGGGTGATGCGCAAGTCGGTGTTTGGCGTGGGCCTGGCGCAGGTGTTGCTGACCGGTTCGGTGATCGGCGTGCTGGCGCTGTACGTCTTCGGCCAGCCGTTGAACAGCGCCATCGTGCTCGGCCTCGGCCTGGCGCTGTCGTCCACCGCGTTTGGCCTGCAAAGCCTGGCCGAGCGCAAGGAACTGACCAGCCCTCACGGGCGCCTGGCGTTCGCGATCCTGCTGTTCCAGGACATCGCCGCGATCCCGTTGATTGCCATGGTGCCGCTGCTGGCGGGCGGCGATCACACCACCACGGCGGCCGAGGACTTGAATCACGGCCTGCGGGTGTTGGGCAGCATCGCGGTGGTGGTGATCGGCGGACGGTATCTGCTGCGCCCGGTGTTTCGCGTGGTGGCCAAGACCGGTTTGCCCGAGGTGTCCACCGCCACCGCGTTGCTGGTGGTGATCGGCACGGCGTGGCTGATGGACCTGGTGGGCGTGTCGATGGCGCTCGGGGCGTTCCTCGCCGGGTTGCTGCTGGCTGACTCTGAATACCGTCACGAACTGGAAGCGCAGATCGAACCGTTCAAGGGCCTGTTGCTGGGGCTGTTTTTCATCAGCGTCGGTATGGGCGCCAACCTGAGCCTGCTGCTCAGCGCGCCAATCACGGTGCTGGGCCTGACCCTGCTGCTGATCGCAATCAAACTGCCGCTGCTGTTTGTGGTGGGGCGACTGGCTGGAGGATTGGGCAAAGTCAGCGCAATTCGCCTGGGCATCGTGCTCGCGGCCGGTGGTGAGTTCGCGTTTGTGGTGTTCAAGATTGGTCGCGACCAAGGGTTGTTCGAGGCGCGCCTGTACGATTTGCTGGTGCTGACGATCACCCTGTCCATGGCTGTCACGCCGCTGCTGTTGCTGCTGTGCGCACGCCTGTATTCGCCGAAGGTGCAGCCGGTGGTGGTACCGGAGAAATTCCGCGAAATCGACACCGACACCCCGCGCGTGGTGATCGCCGGCATGGGCCGGATGGGGCAAATCGTGGCGCGGATTCTGCGGGCACAGAACATCAAGTTCGTGGCGCTGGACACGTCCGTGGAAACCATCGAACTATCCCGCAGCTTCGGCGGCGTGCCGGTGTTCTATGGCGACCCGATGCGCCCGGAAATCCTCAGCGCGGCCAAGGTTGAGCAGGCGGAATACTTTGTCATCGCCACCGATGACCCGGACACCAACATCAAGACCGCCGAGGTGGTGCACAAGCTCTATCCGCACATCAAGATCATCGCCCGGGCGCGTAACCGTCAGCATGTGCACCGGTTGGTGGACCTTGGCGCCGAGGCGATTCGGGAGACCTATTATTCGAGCCTGGAAATGAGCCGCCGCACCCTGGTCGGACTAGGTCTGACCCAGGCGCAGGCCGATGCGCGAATCAAGCGCTTCAAGCATCACGATGAACAGGTGCTGGAGGCGCAGCACGCGATTTATGACGATGCGGCGAAGGTGCTGCAAACTGCTCAGGAAGCCCGGGCGGAGCTGGCGCGGTTGTTTGAGGCGGATCAGATGGAGGAGCGGGAATCGGGTAAGGTTTGAGTCATTGGGAGATGGTGATGCCGCCTTCGCGGGCAAGCCTCGCTCATACAGGGGGCACCGGACCTGTAGGAGCGAGGCTTGCCCGCGAAGAACGATAACGCGGTCTTATGTCAGGCCAGCTTCTTCAGCTCAACTGTATCCACCGCAAACCGATCCGCCAAAAACGGCGTGATATCCAGCGGCAGCGGTTCGTTGTTAACCAGCTTATCCAGCAACACCCCGGTAATTGCCGACGTCAAAATCCCCGTGCGGAAATGCCCACAGGCATTGAGATAGCCTTCCACCCCGCTCATCGGCCCAAGAATCGGCAATTCATCCGGCGACCCCGGTCGCAGCCCGGCCCAGGTCCGTTTGAGGTTGACGTCCGCCAGCTCGGGAATACACCGCACCGCCCCCTGCACCAGCCCGGCAATTTCCGGGTACGTGGTGGTCACGTCGAAGCCTTTATCCTCCGTGGTGCTACCGATCAGGACCTCGCCATTGTCCTTCTGCGCCACATAACAATCGCTGGTGGTCAGGCAACCGTTGAGGATTTTCGGCAGGCGCTCGGTCAGCAGAATCTGCCCCTTCACCGGTTTCACCGGAATCCGGATACCGGTGGCCTGTTCACTCAAATCCGCCGCCCAGGCACCCGCTGCGTTGATCAACGTGTTGCAGTGAAACACTCCAGCCTCGGCCGTCTGCACACCACTGACACGGGAACCATGGTGCAAGACTCCGGTGACGTTGGTGTTGAAATACAGGTCCACGCCGTTCTGCCGTGCGCCTTCGGTGTAGGCATCGGCCAGTCGGAACGGACTGACTTGATGGTCGCAGAGAAACTCCAACGCCCCGCTCGCCTCATGGCTGACACTCGGCTCGGCCTCGCGCAGCGCCGCCTGATCGAGCCAGCGCACCTGATCCGCCAGGTGCGGAATGCAGGCGACGATGTGCTCGGCGTAGAGCCGGTCTTCCTCGTCATAGATCACGAATTTCAGGCCGGTCCTCTCGAACTTGAAATCCATCCCGTGGTGGTCTTTCAACTCCTGGTGCAGCGCCGGGTACATCGCGTTGGACTGCAAGGCAAAATCAAAGAACGACTGCGGCAGGATGTGCGGCGTGCTGGCGTCCACCACCACCGCCGACCCCTGGGCTTCGCGCTTGCGGTTGGCCGACATCATGCGAAAGAAAATCACCCCGCAGCCCAGCCCTACCGACTCGCCGATCGCCCACAGGCCACCGGCTGAAGCACGGGTGGCGTTGCCCGGGCGCTTGCAGTCGATCATCGCGACCTTGAGGTTTTTGCGCTTGGACAACTGATAGGCGCAGGACGCCCCGATCACACCGCCACCGGCGATGACCACGTCATAAAACTTACTCATGATTGGCGGCCTCCATGCCGACGGAGGTGAATGCAGAAAAGGGAATCGGATCGATCGGAAAGCGCGGCCGCAACCAGCCCACATCCTGCCGACCCGTGACTTCGCGCAAGCGGTCGGTGCAATAGCCGACGCACATCCGCCCCTGACAATCGCCCATGCTCACCCGCGTGCGCATTTTCAGGCTGGCGAGGTCTTGCACACCCTGCTCCAGCGCCCGGTCGATATCGGCCCGAGTCGCATGTTCGCAGCGGCAGATCACCGTGTCGGCGGCCGGCAGCGCGATTTGCCCGGCGCCGCGCTCGGTGTAGCGGTCGACCGCCGCGCGAAAGCGCACGATGGCCTTGAGTTTCGACAAATAGCGATTACGCCGTACCAGGGCCAGTTCCGCGTCCAGCACATCCCGTTGCAGCAGGATCGACGTGGCCGCGATCCGGCCCGCGAGCATCGCCGCTTCGCCACCGCGAATGCCGCCCATGTCACCGGCCAGGTGCACGTGAGGCTCGCTGCTTTGCTGCCAGATATTGGCACTGGCCCGCAGATAACCGTCGTCGCTGAAGCCCTGGCTCAGGCCCATCTGCTGACTGAGTTGGGTGCGCGGGATGAAACCGTAACCCACCGCCAGGGTTTGCGCAGCAACCTGCTCGGCACGGTTCAAGTCCGGCACCCAAGTGCTGGAATACGGCGTCACGGTCACGGAATTCAGCTCACCTTCGCCCTGCGCCGCCACCACGCCCCAGCCGTAATACATGGGAATGCCATGCAGTTTGAGGAACGCGAGCATGCTCAAGCCATCGAGGAACAACTGCGGTTTGTTCAGCAGTGACAGGCTTTCCCGAGCGATCTTGCCGAACGCGCACGCCTCGTAAACACCCGCGACGGTCACGCCGGACGCGTGCAGCTGACAGGCCACCAACGGCAATAAAGGGCCGGTGCCGGCAATCACCACGGGGCCTTGAGGCTTGACCACACCACTCTTGATTTGTAGCTGCAGACCGCCCAGCAGGATCACGCCGGGCAAGGTCCAGCCAGGAAACGGCACGCTGCGCTCATGGCAACCGGCGGCGAGCAGCAATTGCGGGTACTCGACTGGATGCAACTGCTCATCGGCGTCCAGCACCACCAACGCGCGCGTGCCTTCGGCGCCGACCACGCGGTGATTCAGGCGCACGTCGATCAGCGATGCGTGCGCCTGAAACTCGCCATGCAAGTTGGCCAGCGCTTCCGAGTAGCGCGGCCCCAGATAGTCGAGTTGCACGCCATCGCGCAACGGTCCGCGATAGACCACGCCGCCCAGTCGCGAAGCCTCTTCAAGCAACGTGCAACGCACGCCGTGCCGGGCCAGTTCAATGGCCGCAGCCATTCCTGCCGGCCCACCGCCGACAATCACCGGAAGCAGGCTCATACCCCCTCCTGCTCAACGATGCGGTTGACTTGGGTTTCGACCCGCATGCCATCACGCACCACGGTCTGGCAGGCACGACGTTTGTGCCGACCATTGATTTTCACCAGGCAGCATTGGCACACGCCCATGCCACAATAGGCGCCGTTGATTTGATCGTGATCGTTACGGGCCACCTGGCGCAGGCCAAGGGATTGAATGACCGTGAGAACGGTCTCGCCGAGTGCGGCGCTGACCGGCTGGCCATTGATGTGCACAGTCATATCCGCGCGCGGCAGCGGCTGAATATCAAACATTCTGTCTAGGCGAGGCATTGCGATGTTCATCCGTGATGAGTTCAGGTGAGGTTCCACAGCTCCTTGCTGCACTACACCTTGCGGGCCAACGACTCGGTAAAAAGCTCGCACCGGTACTTCGACAGCGCAACAGGGTGCGCGTCAAAGCAATGTAGTCGAAGCCGCAGAAGGGGCTTGGATGTTTTACGGTAGGGGATATCGCCGAAGGAAATATTGATCCAGATCCAACAAACACCCCGGAAAGCAAAACGCCGCTTCCACCAGAGGCGGAAGCGGCAGAGGCATGAGCCTCAGAAGATCAATGCATGAACAGGGCGATCAGGATGATGATCGGGATTGGCACGCCAAGAAAGAACAGCAGTAATGAGCGCATGGTAATTCTCCTGGGTTAGCGAACAGGTGGCACGGAAGTGGTGGTCACATAAGCGTCAGTTTCCACATACTCCACGGCATCCCGACGACGACCGCCGAAGGTAGCGGCGAGACTGGCGAAAAACGCACCGATCAGCAGCGCAATGAACATCCACAGCGACGTCCAGGCAGCGACTTTGGCGGCGGTATCAGCCGCTTGTTGTGCAGCCAGTTTGGCGTCGGCCACGGCTTTTTGGGTGCGGGCGTAGACTTCATCGACACGGCGCTCGGCATCGGCCTGGGTCAGGTTGGTACGTTGAGCAACCATTTGCGCCAGGTAAGTCCGGTCTTCGGCAGACAGCTGACCATCATTGCTCAGGGAGCGGACGAAGATGCGCGTCACAGTGCTACGGGCAGCGTCATCACTGACGGCAGCCGGACGATCATCGCGGAACAGGCTGTCAACGAAGTAACCATACTGGTCGCTGTCGGTATTGCCCGCCGCAGTGCCCGCGGCTTGAGTCGCAACACTGGCAGCGCCACCGACCACACTCGCCCCGGCTTGCACACCACCGCTGACGATGCTGCTAACCGAACCGACGACCAGCGTCGCGGTCACCAGCGTGGCCACGCACCAGGCCAGGAAGCCATGGGCGGTGTCTCGGAAATAGACTTCATCACCGTGCATGTAGGCCCACTTCACCCGCAGACGACCGGCGATGTAACCGCCGAGCCCGGACGCCACAATTTGCGTCGCAGCCAGCCACACGATCGTTGAAATCCCCAGGCCCTTGGCACTCATGCCTTCATGGGCCCACGGAGAAACGGCCGAGAAACCCAAACCAAAACCCAGCAGCACCAGAATCAGCGACAACGCCGCCGCTGCAGCGGCACCGGCGAAGATCGCTCCCCAGGACACACCCGATAGCGTGCTTGATTCTTCTGCGGCAGGATAGAAACCATCAGAGGATCTATTCATTGTTGTATCGCTCCAGGCAGGAAAGATGGTGTTACAACTCTTCGAAGGAGGAAGTGCAGTCACCGTGCCAGTCGCGACAATTCAATAAATCTTTTAATTTCAATATCTTATAAAATTTGAACTTCCAGTTTTCATGCAAATTGCAAGGAACGGGCAATAGCAGCGGGTTTTCTGCATTGAAGATCAAAAGCTCGCAGCCTTGTTTCACTCGACAGCTGCTACATAAAAATGCGTATCCCTTGTAGCAGCTGTCGAGTGAAACGAGGCTGCGATCTCTTGTCTTTCCAATACGTGAAGTTTTATTTAGAAAGTCGGCAAGCATTTATTGGCAAAATGCCCCCACACTCTGCCATGAACTGACTATCAGGCCAGCCCAATGACCCGCATCTTGACCATCGAAGACGACGCCGTGACCGCCCGGGAAATCGTCGCCGAACTCAGCAGCCACGGCCTCGACGTCGATTGGGTCGACAATGGCCGCGAAGGCCTGGAGCGTGCGGTCAGCGGCAATTACGACCTGATCACCCTCGACCGCATGCTGCCGGAGCTCGATGGCCTGGCGATTGTCACCACGCTGCGGACCATGGGCGTGGCCACCCCAATCCTGATGATCAGCGCCCTCTCCGACGTGGATGAGCGGGTGCGCGGCTTGCGGGCCGGCGGTGATGATTACCTGACCAAGCCGTTTGCCACCGATGAAATGGCTGCCCGGGTTGAAGTCCTGTTGCGTCGCCAGAACACGGTCACCGCCCAGGCGACGACGCTGCGGGTCGCCGATCTTGAGTTGAACCTGATCAGCCACGAGGCCAGCCGCGACGATCAGCTGCTGACGCTGTTGCCCACCGAGTACAAGTTGCTGGAATTCCTGATGCGCAACACCGGGCAAATCCTCTCGCGGATGATGATTTTCGAAGAGGTCTGGGGTTATCACTTCGACCCCGGCACCAACCTGATCGATGTGCACATCGGCCGGCTGCGCAAGAAGATCGACCCGCCTGGCAAAGTCCCACTGATTCGGACCGTGCGAGGCTCGGGTTATGTCATTGCTGAACCCCTCTAACGGCTGGCGCTCATCCAGCAGCCGCTTGCTCGCGCTCTACAGTTCGCTGTTCGTGATCTGGAGCGGGATTCTGATGGGGGTCATGTACTACGAGGTGTCCGCCTACCTGGACAACCTGGCCAAGCACTCGCTGATGCAGCGCCAGCATCTGTTTTCGCACTTTCAGGGCGAACAACTGGCCGACGCGCTCGCCGTCAGCATGACCTTCGACATTCGCGGCATCGACGCCTACGGCCTGTTCGATTCGCAACACCGTTACCTCAGCGGTGCGCTACGCCACATGCCCCAAGGCTTGCCGCTGGATGGCAAGATCCACATGCTCGGCGACTGCGCCGAGTCTGACGACCCGAGCCTGCCCACCGACAGTTGCGACGCGGTCGCGACCCAGACCAAGGACGGTCGCTGGCTGGTGCTGGTACGCGACAACGGTTCGTTGTTTGCCGTGACCCGCATCATTCTGCACGCGTTGCTTTGGGGGGTGACGCTGACCATCCTGCCCGGCATCGCCGGTTGGCATTTGCTACGGCGGCGTCCGCTGCGGCGGATTCGGGCGATCCAGGCCAGCGCCGAAGCCATCGTCGCCGGTGACCTGACTCGGCGTTTGCCGCTGTCCAACCGCCGCGATGAGCTGGACATGCTCGCTGCCATCGTCAACGCCATGCTCGAACGCATCGAACGCTTGATGAACGAGGTCAAGGGGGTATGCGACAACATCGCCCATGACCTGCGCACACCGCTGACCCGCTTACGGGCGCAGTTGTACCGGATCCAGCAGCAGGCGGATGACGGCTCGACACTGGCGGTGCAGCTAGACTCGGTACTCGGTGAAGCGGACACCTTGATGGCGCGGTTTCGCGGGTTGCTGCGGATTTCCGAACTGGAGGATCGCCAACGACGTTCCGGTTTTGTCCAGTTGGACCCGGTGCCGTTGTTGCAGGAGCTGCATGATTTTTACCTGCCGCTGGCGGAGGAAGGCGAACTGGTGTTCAAGCTGCAATTGCCTGTGTCGTTGCCGATGTTGAATGGCGATCGGGCGCTGTTATTTGAAGCCGTGGCGAACCTGCTGAGCAACTCGATCAAATTCACCCCGCCCGGTGGCGAGGTGATTTTGCGCGGGGTCAACGATGGTGGGCGCACGCGAATCGAAGTGCTCGACTCAGGGCCCGGTATCCCGGAAAGCGAACGTGAAGCGGTGTTCCAGCGCTTTTATCGTGCCGAAGGTGGGAATCAGAAAAGCGGTTTCGGGCTGGGGCTGTCGATCGTTGCGGCGATTGTCAGCCTGCATGGGTTTGCGCTGGAGGTGGGCACCAGTGAACTGGGTGGTGCGCGGTTGGTGCTCGATTGCGGACAAGACTTGATACCCCAAACCTGAACCGATCTCTCAAACTGACACATAACTTGTGGGAGCGGGCTTGCCCGCGATGGCGGAGTGTCAGGCGACATGTTTTTGTCTGTCAGGCCGTCATCGCGGGCAAGCCCGCTCCCACAGGGTTTTTAGTGTCGTCAGGTTGGGTAGTTCGCCCGCAGGGCCTCAAGCCCGCCCTGATAGATCCCGGCAAACAACGCCTCAACCTCGGCCTCACTGACACCGACGGGCAAGAACCGACCCGACCACGTCACCCGAGCCCCCTGCCCCTGTGCCTCGACCTTGATCGTCGCCAGGTATTCAGTCGCCGGAAACGGTGCCTGCAAAATCGAGTAGCTGTACGTCTTCCCGACGTTATCAAACGTCTCCAACCGCTCAACCACCACCGCCCCATCCGCCGTTTGCAGACTGCGCACTCGCCCGCCTTCACTCAGTTCGCTTTTCGGAATAAACGGCAGCCAGTCCGGCAGCGTGTCGAAGCCGCCAATCAATTGCCACACCGCATCGGCCGAAGCCGGAATATCAATAAACGCTGATGCCTTTGCCATGTAATGCTCTCTCTCTCAATCAATAAAATTCAGATCGCCATGCTGTCGACGACACCGCCGTCGACCCGCAATGCCGCGCCCGTCGTGGCCGAGGACAACGGCGAGGCGATGTAGGCCACGAGGTTGGCGACTTCCTCGACATTCGCCACGCGCTGGATGATCGACGTCGGCCGGGCCTTGCGCACAAACGCGTCGGCTTCTTCCCGGACACTGCGCCCCGATTCAGCGGTAGCGTCCTTGAGCATCTGCTCCAGGCCATCGGTCAGCGTCGGGCCGGGCAGGATCGCGTTGACCGTCACGCCAGTGCCCGCCAGCCGTTTGGCCAGGCCGTGGGACACCGCGAGGTTGGCGCTTTTGGTCACGCCATAATTGAGCATGTCAGCCGGGATGGCGATGCCGGATTCCGAGGACAGGAAGATCACCCGGCCCCAGCCCTGCTTGACCATGTCCGGTACGTAATGCCGGGACAGGCGCACGCCGGAGATCACGTTGACCTCATAGAAACGCGTCCACTCGCTGTCCGGCGTGTCGAAAAAATCCACCTCGTTGAAGATCCCGAGGTTGTTCACCAGGATGTCGGCGCGCGGTTCGGCGATGAACAGTTGCTCGGCACCTTCGGCGGTGCCGAGGTCTGCGGTCAGGCCACGCAGTTGTGCACCCGGCACACTCTGGCGAATGTTCGCCAGCGCCTGTTCGACCTTGGCCGTCTCGCGGCCGATCACCACCACCGTGGCGCCGGATTCGGCCAGCGCCTTGCTGATGCCCAGGCCAATGCCGGCGGTGCTGCCGCTGACAATGGCGAGTTTTCCAGTCAGATCGATCTTCATGCTCAAACTCCTCAGATGGGCAATGGAGCGCGTTCGCTCACCAGTTTCGCGTCGCGCATCGTCTGCCAGAAAGCCGCGGGAATCACGGCCGACAGTGCGGCAACGTCTTCAGCAATCCGGTCCGGACGGCTGGAGCCCGGAATCACCGCCGCCACGGCCGGGTTAGCCAACGAGAACTGCAACGCAGCGGCCTTGATGTCGACACCGTGAGCGGCCGCGATGCGTTTGATCTGCTCGACTTTGTCGACGATCGCCGGGCTGGCTTTCTGGTATTCGAAGTGCGTGCCACCGGCCAGAATGCCCGAGCTGTAAGGGCCACCGACCACGATCTCGACGTTCTGCGCCAGGGCCGCGTCCATCAGACGTTGCAAGGCACGGTCGTGGTCGAGAAGAGTGTAGCGACCCGCCAGCAGAAAACCGTCCGGCTGCGCTTCGGTCAGATCAAGGGTCAGTTCGCAAGGTTCGACCTTGTTCACGCCCAGGCCCCACCCCTTGATCACGCCTTCTTCGCGCAAACGGGTCAGCACTTTGAAGGCGCCGGTGCGGGCCTGGTTGAAGTATTCCAGCCACTGATCGCCGTAGAAATCCTGGGCGATGTCATGCACCCAGACGATGTCGAGGCGATCGGTTTGCAGGCGCTTGAGGCTGTCTTCGATCGAGCGCATCGTCGCGTCGGCGCTGTAGTCGTTGACGATCTTGTTCGGGCGGCCGTGCTCGAACACCCCGCTCTTCTCGCCAAGGTCGCGGGCGGCGGCGTCTTCGACTTCATCGAGGATGACCCGGCCGACTTTGCTGCTCAGCACGTAGTCATCGCGGTTGTATTTGGCCAGCGCGGCGCCCAGGCGAATCTCCGACAGGCCCGAACCGTAAAACGGCGCGGTGTCGAAGTAACGCACGCCCGCCTCCCAGGCCGCGTGCACGGTGGCCTGCGCCTCGTCTTCAGGAATGGCGCGAAACATGTTGCCCAACGGGGCGGTACCGAAACCCAGCGTGCCGGGCAGTTTGTCTTTCAAGCTCATGGTTCAAATCCTCGTCAGTTTCAGAGGTCAGCTGAGTGACCGTTGGGCAGATCCTAGATTGCGATGATCGGACCGTCCAAGACATAATGTGCAGCACTTAAGTCCTGACAGGTCTGACATGATCGACATCCGCCAATTGCGCTACTTCGTCGTCGTCGCCGAAGAAGAACACGTCGGTCGCGCCGCCGAACGTTTGCACATTTCCCAGTCGCCCTTGAGCCGGCAGATCGCCCAACTCGAAGAACGCCTGGGCCTGACCCTGTTCGAGCGCAGCCAGCAGCGCATCCGCCTGACCCGCGACGGCCAGACCTTCCTCGCCGAAACCCGCGCCCTGCTGACCCACGCCAGCCGCCTCGAATCCCTGGGCAAACGCCTCGGTCGCGGCGAAGAAGGCGGCCTGTGCATCGGCTACATCGAAAACGCTATGCACGCCGGGGTGCTGCCCAATGCGTTGCGGGTGCTGCGCGTCGACCGGCCGAACGTGCACGTTGCGCTGTACAACCAGAGTTCCGCCGAACAACTCGAAGGCCTGCGCCAGCGTAGTCTGGATATCGCCTTGGTCAGCGAACCGCCGGCCGAAGACGATCCGGACCTGCTGGGTTTTCAGGTGCTGGACGACCCGATGTTGCTGGCAGTACCTGAGCATCATCCACTGGCTAACCAGACAACATTGACCCCGGCCGACCTCGCCGATCAAGAGTGGATCGGCGTGCAGCACCACCAGAATGTCACCAACCGCCAAGACTTCGTCAGCGCCTGCATCCGCGCCGGCTTCACCCCGGACATCCGCATGGAAGCCACCGGCCCCTTCACTGCATTGGCTCTGGTGGCCTCGGGACTGGGCATCGCCATGATTCAGAAAGGCTTGAGCCGCAACGCACCGCCGGGCGTGGTCCTGCGAGAAGTGCCGTGGATCTGCTTCACCAGACCGCTGTGGGCGGCGTGGCACCGGATCAATTTGCGGCCGTTGGTGGAGACGTTCAGGAAGGTGTTGACCGAGCCGGGCCCGCATTGATCGTTCCCACGCTCTGCGTGGGAATGCAGCCCGGGACGCTCTGCGTCCCTCTCCAGAGCTGGAACGCGGAGCGTCGCTTGAGGCCCTCCCACGCGGAACGCAGGAACGATCAAAACCTTTTGGCCTGCAAAACCTCAATGTCTGGAGTTCACAAAGCCCCTGTGGCGAGGGGATTTATCCCCGTTCGGCTGCGCAGCAGTCGCAAATCCTGTGCATGCGATTTGACTGAATGACCGCGGCTGCAGGTTTTTGGGTTGCTGCGCAACCAACGGGGATAAATCCCCTCGCCACAGAGCTGAGTGGATGAATAGATCCTGTCGCGCACGCCTGTTTAACACCGAAACCACGCTTGTTTAAACACCCTCAAAGATACTTCCTGAAAGCTACAAATCCTTGCGCCGTTGCCTACGGCTGCGCCAGAATCCGCCGGCTTGTGCGCCTGAGGGCTGCTCGGTAACTTGATTCCCGTCACTGCTCATCAGTGATCGGGTTTAGTCGCCCGTGGTTGTTAGTATGCACAGCGCATTATTCAGTCAGGCATTTCAGTCCTGTGCTAAATGGTGGTTGTGCGCAGGGCGCCCTCGGGCGCGCCGGTTTTGCTAACTCCCCCGGTCGACTAACCTGCGCACAGCCGCCACCCTCCGTTTAGTCGCGTAGTGGTTTCGGCTCCATTTCTGGAGTTTGCAACTATGTTCAAGGTCACACCCAACCCACCAAACACCGATCCGGCCTCTCCCTACGAACCCGATTCAAAAAAACTCAACGAGGCCGCCGAACGGGCCCTCGACTTCCACTTCCCATCAAACGCCGACATCAAAGCCACCCCACGAACCCGCAGCACCCTGTTCTCCGTAGACCCCGAGGCCACGGCCGAAACCCTGGCGGTTTATCTGGTCGAAATACTGGCCTCGGTCGACGTGATGGTCCATCAGTTGGTGGATCATCTGGAGGGAGAGTCGCGCTACGCGCTGCTGGGTATTTCCAACAGCATCATGATGGCGGAGATCACGGCGAATCGGGTGTTGGACAAGATTGATCTGCCCAAATAAGTACCGCTTGCTGTGGTGAGTGAATTACTGGCGTTGAGTTATGCAGCGGTCCCATTTTTTTGGGGCCGCATCGCGGCACAGCGGATAGATAAATAGATGCGTCCCCTTTTCTCCTTTTCTCGCTGAACTCACAAAACCCTGTGGCGAGGGGGCTTGCCCCCGTTGGGTCGCGCAGCCGCCCCAAAACCTGTAACCACTATCATTCAGGTACACCGCGTGCACAGGATTCACGACTGCTGCGCAGCCGAGCGGGGCGGTGCGGCGGTCCGACAAGCCCCCTCGCCACAGGGTTTGGTGCTTTACTGAAAAGACCCCAAACCCCATCGAGAACACCGCGATGAACCGCAACGACCTGCGCCGCGTGGACATGAACCTGTTGGTGATTTTCGAAACGTTGATGTTCGAGAAGAACCTGACCCGGGCCGGGGAGAAACTGTTCCTCGGTCAGCCCGCGGTCAGTGCTTCGCTGGCCAAGTTGCGCGATCTGTTCGACGACCCGTTGCTGGTGCGCAATGGTCGGGTGTTGGAGCCGACGCAGCGCGCCCTGATGATTCTCAAGGAGTTGCAGCCGGCGATGGACACCATCTCCGGCGCGGTCAGCCGGGCCAAGGATTTCGACCCGTCGACCAGCCGTGATGTGTTCCGCATCGGCTTGTCCGACGACGCCGAGTTCGGCCTGTTTCCGCCGCTGCTCAAGCAAATACGCGAAGAGGCGCAAAACGTCGTGGTGGTGGTGCGGCGGGTGAATTACCTGCTGATGTCACCGATGCTCGCCTCCGGGGAGATTTCCGTCGGGATCAGTTACACCACGGAACTGCCGGCCAATGCCAAGCGCAAGAGGCTGCGGGACCTGAGCGTGAAGATTCTGCGTGGCGATAACCGTCCCGGTCGCCTGACCCTGGATGAGTATTGCGAACGTCCTCATGCGTTGGTGTCTTTTTCCGGGGATCTGACCGGCGCCATCGACAACGATCTGGCCCGCATTGGTCGCTCGCGGCGCGTGGTGCTGGCGGTGCCGCAGTTCTCCGGGCTGCGCGCCTTGCTGGCCGGCACCGATATGCTGGCCACGGTGCCGGATTACGCGGCGTGTGCGCTGATTGAAGGCAGCAGCCAGTTGCGGGCCGACAACCCGCCGTTTGACATCGTGCTGTCCGAGCTGTCCATGGTCTGGAACGGGGTCAACGATAACGATCCGGCAGAACGTTGGTTGCGCTCGCGAATTGCCCAACACATGTCGGCTGAACTGCCGGTGCTCTGAGTGCGTTGAAACCCGGATCGGTCTCGCGCAGGAAGATCGGCATGTCAGTCATCGGCGGCATCGCCGGAATATCGAAATACATCTGGATCACCCAGCCACGGTGGTAGCTGGCGTGATTGACCACGTGCAGCAGCATCGCGCCGGCGCTCATGGTGCCGCTCTCGCCCGAGACAAACGTGAACTCGACGGGTTTATCCAGTGACCTCTCGGTCTGTCGGGCGCTCCAGTTGCAATACCAGTGATCGATCTCCTTTTGCGCCATGCGCAAATCGGCGAGGTCGGGATGCAGCAGATCGTGTGAGGTTTTGAAGCCGTGCCCTCGGCCTTCGAGGTGTGCCTGCCAGATGCAGTCCACGACATAGATGTGGTTCAGGGTGCCGATCATGTTTTTGAACACCGACACCCGCTCTTTGTTGACCTCCCCCGGCGGCAGCGCGGCCAGGCTGTCAAAGAGGCGCTGATCGGCCCATTGCTTGTAATCGGCAAGCATGCGGGCAGTGCGTACGTTGATCATCAGAGTTCTCCCATTACGATGGGCGCACTGCCAAGCATAGACCGCTCGGCGGTTGGCAGCGCAGACGCTGATAACCGGCACTGCACCGCTACACGGTCTGTGTAGCAGCTGTGTTGTGGCGAGGGGATTTATCCCCGTTCGGCTGCGCAGCAGTCGTAAAACCTGAACGCACGGTCTATCTGATACACCGCGTTGTCTGAATTCACGACTGCTGCGCAGCCGAACGGGGATAAATCCCCTCGCCACAGATCAGCTGCTACAAAGATTGCATCGTCAGGCGTTGCACCACCCGATCAGCCAGTGCCAGGCAACTGGTGAGACCCGGTGATTCGATGCCGAACAGGTTCACTAGCCCCGACCACCACGCATTCGATATCGACACTCACCTGCTTGCGCTCCTTTCAAGCCAAAAAATCAGAACGTTCCCGGGTAACTGCCGCCGTCCAGCAACAGGTTTTGCCCGGTGAGGAAACCGGCCTGGGCGCTGCAAATGAACGCGCAATACGCACCGAACTCATCAGGTTGCCCGAAGCGCTGGGCCGGTACGTTTTTGCGCCGCTGTTCGCTAATGCTCTCGACGCTGGCACCATTGGCCTCTGCGGCCGCGCTCAGGGTCTTGTGCAAACGCTCGGTTTCGAACGGTCCGGGCAGCAGGTTGTTGAGGGTCACGTTGTGCCCGGCCAGCCGCGACTGCCGCGCGAGCCCGGCGATGAATCCGGTCAAACCGCTACGGGCGCCGTTGGACAGGCCCAGCACATCAATCGGCGCTTTGACGGCGCCCGAGGTGATGTTGACGATGCGTCCGAACCCACGCTCGGCCATGCCGTCGACGCACGCCTTGATCAGCTCAATGGGCGTGAGCATGTTGGCATCCAGCGCCTTCAGCCAGTCTTCGCGCTGCCAGTCACGAAAGTCGCCGGGCGGCGGTCCACCGGCGTTGTTGATCAGGATGTCGACCTGCGGGCACGCCGCCAGCACCTGCTCGCGCACACGCGGATCGCTGATGTCGCCGGTCACCGTGCGCACGTCAATGGTTGGCGCCAGGCTGCGCAATTGTTCGGCGGCGACCTGCAAGGCTTCGCTGCCGCGCGCGTTGATCACCAGGTTGACGCCCTCCTTTGCCAAGGCGCGCGCACAGGCCAGCCCCAGCCCTTTGCTGGACGCGCAGACAATCGCCCAGCGACCCGAAATAGCCAAATCCATGATGGTGCTCCTGTGGCTGTTGGGTGGAGAAGTTGACGGGAGTTTCTACGTTACCACTGCTGATGTCAGTGAATCGCGACCGGGTTGATGTTGACCTGGGTCGAGCCCTTGTACAGCGGCTGCCCGAGGACAAACATGAATTCCCAGGCCTTGTCTTTCACCAGCGCGCGACTGTCGATCAGTTCAAGGTTGTAGATGCCGTTCTTGGCCAGCATGAACTGGTTGACCGGGAATTCCTGGCCGTCTTTCGCCGGGTAGATTTCCGAGGCCCAGGTGTCGCCGCCGAACGCGACGATCTGCTTGTCCGCCAGCCATTTGGCCGCGGCCATGCCGATGCCCGGCTCCACGGCGAGGAATTTTTCGTTGTCCTTGCCCAGCAGTTCCAGCCAACCGGTGTTGAACAGCACCACGTCGCCCTTCTGAATGCTGATGCCTTGCAGGTCCAGTGCCTTCTGGATGTCGGCAACGCTGAACTCGGTTTTCTCCGGCACGATGGCGCTGCCGTACACAGCAGTCATGTCCAGCACCACGCCCCGGGTGACGATGGGCGGGACTTTTTCGATGCCGAGTTTTTTCACGCCTTCGACGGTGACGAAGTCCGCAGCACGGTTGCCGTTGTAGTAGACGTTGTCGATGCCGATGTGGCCGATACCGTTGAGTTGGGTGCCGACACCGGTCCAGCCGACCACCAGTTCATCGTTGAAGGTGAATTTGTTCGGCCCCATCGTGGTGCCGCCCGCTTCGCCCGGCTGGATGTTGGTCAGATGAAAGCTGCGATGACGGAAGGCTGGCAGGGTCTTGTCGATGGGCACGGCCAGCGGATAGGTTTTGCCGGTCTTGATCAGTTTGGAGGCGTTGATCACCGACTCGGCGTTCAGCAGATTCAGCGCGCCGATTTCATCGTTGGCGCCGTATTTCGAGGGATACCATTTTTCGGCATCCGCCGCATGGGCGGCATTGAGGGTGAACAACAGGGCAAACGGCAGTACCAATCGGGTCAGCATGAGCGGGTCCTTGTGAGGTTGCAGTGGACCCAAGGTACGCAGCCCGTCTGCGCCGAAACAGACAGCTATCGACAATACAATTGTTCTGGATAGTCACGAGTGACACCTGTAGGAGTGAGCCTGCTCGCGATAGCGGTGGGTCATTCAGCATCGACGTTGGCTGACCGATCGCTATCGCGAGCAGGCTCACTCCTACAGGTAATGTTGTAAGCAGGAGGGGATTTAGGGGGCTGGCGGCCATTTCGTCGTTTGAAGGTTGAACAGTCCGAGCGGAATTTCCGCCGAGGGATTATCGCAATCGTTTCTCGCGTTAATCACAGGGCATGCAACTAACTGTCATTTAGCTGAACCAGTTCTAATTTCAATATCAAGTGTCGATGTTTTTCCATTCAACCCGGCATTTAGCGGGTATTGAAGGTTGACTTCACCGACCTCTCTGAGTAAATTGCCCGGGCCTTCGACGAAGGCCTTTTTTCAACTCACAAAAGAATCCAATGGACACAGTATCTAGTCGCTGTCGGGGCACTGCGAATTCGCGGAACCTGGCACATAACCCAGTAAATGACGGGACTCGACTTTTCGGTCGGGTGAGCTGCGCTAGAGCTTGATGCTCCACCGTAACTTGCCTCGCCGGCGTCCGTCCGGTCCAGAGGCATGTTATGAACTTCAACACCACCGTAATGCCGGGCGTACGCGCCTTTGCATCGACCATGCGGGTCAAGCTGTGCCGTGAGCGTCTGCTGATGACTCGGGTCAGCGCCCCGTTTTCCACCCCTTGCCTCCCTGCCAAGGCACACCCTCGTGCCAACTGGCGCGTCTGCCCGATGACGGGCCGGCTTCAGCAACGCTGGAGCTTCGACGACAGCCAGGAACCACCGAGTCGGCGCATCGCGCGGATGTTCGGCCTGACGCTCGGCGCCCGCGCATTCAGTTGACCTGAAGGCACTTAAAAGTCCTTCTCACAACGTTTTCCTTAATAGGGAATTCGGCAACTTCTTATTGCTTCTTAAAACACAAAGTTATCGGAGTTAGTTATGGACGAAGCCAGTAGACGGTTCGCTGCATATCAACTTTCCATTGATAAGCAGCGAACGTTAAAACACAAGAAAACAACACTTCTGAAATCGATCGCCTGTTTGCGACTCGACATACATTCGCTCGCCTATGAATAGATGAGCGAGCCGTGTGTCGTGCCGCAAGACGGCGGCAGGAGCACACACAATGACGACTGTAAAAACGCCGGATATTCGCGTCAAAGGCGCCAGCAGCGACAAGGCCAAACTGTCGATGCGCGCCGCTCGGGAAGCACAAAACGGCCTGGCCGTGACCCTCGCCAATCTCAACGCCACCCCTGACGGTTTGACCGAACTCGAGGCCGAAGGCCGGCTGGCCCGCGCAGGCTTCAACGAAGTCGCCCACGACAAGCCGCCTCACGCCATCGTCCAACTGCTCAAAGCCCTGAACAATCCCTTCATCTATGTCCTGCTGATCCTGGCCGGCATCAGTTTCTTCACCGATTACTGGCTGCCGATCAGCCAGGGCGAAGGCGACGAGGCGGACCTGACCAAGGTCATCATTATCATGACCATGGTCACTCTGAGCAGCCTGCTGCGGTTCTGGCAGGAATACCGCTCGGCCAAATCCGCCGAAGCCCTCAAAGCGATGGTGCGCACCACCGCGACCGTGTTGCGGCGCGGACAAAACGGCAACGGCCCGGTGCTGCGCGAAGTGCCGATGCGCGAACTGGTGGCCGGCGACATCGTCCAGCTCAGCGCCGGTGACATGATCCCGGCGGACATCCGCCTGATCGAATCCCGCGACCTGTTCATCAGTCAGGCGGTGCTGACCGGCGAAGCCTTGCCCGTCGAGAAGTACGACACCCTGGGCGACGTCGCCCAGAAGTCGGCAACCCACAGCGCCGCCGATCAATCCAACCTGCTGGACCTGCCGAATATCTGCTTCATGGGCACCAACGTGGTCAGCGGCACGGCCAAAGCGGTGGTGGTCGCGACCGGGCCGCGCACCTACTTCGGCTCGCTGGCCAAAGCGATTGTTGGCTCGCGGGTGCAAACAGCCTTCGACCGCGGGGTGAACAGCGTCAGTTGGTTGTTGATCCGCTTCATGCTGGTCATGGTGCCGATCGTGTTCCTGCTCAACGGCTTCTCCAAAGGCGACTGGAGTGACGCGTTCCTGTTTGCCTTGGCGGTCGCGGTCGGTCTGACTCCGGAAATGCTGCCGATGATTGTCAGCGCCAACCTGGCCAAAGGCGCGATGGCCATGGCCAAGCGCAAAGTGGTGGTCAAGCGCCTCAATGCGATCCAGAACTTCGGTTCGATGGACGTGCTGTGCACCGACAAGACCGGCACCCTGACCCAGGACAAGATCATTCTTGAGCACCATGTCGACAGCAACGGCCGGCGCGACGACACGATTCTCGAACTGGCATGGCTCAACAGCCATCACCAGAGCGGTCTGAAAAACCTGATGGACCAGGCTGTGGTGCAGTTCGCCAACGCCAATCCAAAATTCAGAGTTCCATTCGCCTATAGCAAGGTCGATGAGTTGCCGTTCGACTTCGTCCGTCGGCGCCTGTCGATCATCGTCAAGGACAGCCGCGACGATCACCTGATGGTGTGCAAAGGCGCGGTCGAGGAAATGCTGAGCATCGCCAGCCATATTCACGAAAACGGCACGGTCGTGGCACTCGATGCACAGCGCCGCAAAGATCTGCTGGCCCTGGCCAACGAGTACAACGAGGACGGTTTCCGGGTGCTGTTGGTCGCCACCCGCGAGATCCCGAAAGCGCAGAGTAAAAACCAGTACAACACCGCCGATGAACGCGAGCTGGTGATTCGTGGCTTCCTGACCTTTCTCGATCCACCGAAGGAAACCGCGGGCCCGGCGATTGCCGCGCTGCGCGACATGGGCGTGACCGTCAAGGTGCTGACCGGCGATAACGCCGTGGTCACCTGCAAGATCTGCCGCGACGTCGGGCTGGAACCGGGCACGCCACTGCTCGGGCCAGACATCGAGAACATGGACGACACCACTCTCAAGCTGCGGGTCGAGGAGCGCACGGTGTTCGCCAAGCTGACGCCGCTGCAAAAATCCCGGGTGCTCAAGGCGTTGCAGGCCAACGGTCACACCGTGGGTTTTCTCGGGGACGGCATCAACGACGCCCCTGCCCTGCGCGATGCCGATGTCGGCATTTCGGTGGACAGCGGCACCGACATCGCCAAGGAATCGGCCGACATCATTCTGCTGGAGAAGAGCCTGATGGTGCTGGAGGAAGGCGTGCTCAAGGGCCGCGAAACCTTCGGCAATATCATGAAGTACCTGAACATGACCGCCAGCTCCAACTTCGGCAACGTGTTCTCGGTGCTGGTGGCCAGTGCGTTCATTCCATTCCTGCCGATGTTGTCGATCCACCTGCTGCTGCAAAACCTCATGTACGACATCTCTCAGCTGTCGCTGCCGTGGGACAAGATGGACAAGGAGTTCCTGCGCAAACCGCGCAAGTGGGACGCCAAGAACATTGGCCGTTTCATGCTGTGGATCGGGCCGACCTCGTCAGTGTTCGACATCACCACGTTCGCCCTGATGTGGTACGTGTTCGCCGCCAACAGCGTGGAAATGCAGAGCCTGTTCCAGTCCGGCTGGTTCATCGAAGGGCTGCTGTCGCAGACGTTGGTGGTGCACATGCTGCGCACGCAGAAGATTCCGTTCTTCCAGAGCACGGCGGCGTTGCCGGTGATCCTGATGACCGGGTTGGTCATGGCACTGGGTATCTACATTCCGTTCTCGCCACTGGGCACGCTGGTCGGCCTGCAACCGCTGCCGTGGGCGTACTTCCCTTGGTTGGTGGGCACGTTGCTCAGCTACTGCGTGTTCGCGCAGATCATGAAGACGATCTACATCCGCCGCTTCAAGCAGTGGTTCTGATGGTCTGACAAACCCAAATCACCTGAACACCACAATCCCCTGTAGGAGCGAGCCTGCTCGCGATAGCTGACTGACATTCAAAAGAGATGTCGACTGATGCACCGCTATCGCGAGCAGGCTCACTCCTACAGGGGATGCGCTTAACCCTATCGAAAAAGGGAGAGTCCTGATGTCGGGAACGACTCTACTGATCAACCTCGCAGGCTCCATCGCACTCTTGCTGTGGGGCACTCACATGATTTCTTCGGCGTTGTTGCGCGGCTTCGGCACGCCACTGCGCCAGTGGCTGGGCCACAACTTGAACAACCGCTGGATGGCGCTGCTCTCGGGTATCGGCCTCACCGGCATCCTGCAAAGCAGCACCGCCGTCAGCCTGATGGCGACGTCGTTCACGGCCGCCGGAACCCTGAGTCTTGCGCCCGCGCTGGCGGTGATGCTCGGCGCCAATATCGGTTCGACCCTGGTGGTGCAACTGCTCAGCGTCGACGTTTCAATCCTCACGCCCATCGTGTTGCTCGCAGGTTTGATGGTGTTCCGGCTGCGCGATGACTCGCGCTACGAGAGCGTCGGTTGTGCGCTGATTGGCCTGGGGCTGATGTTGTTGGCACTGCGCATGCTCGGCTCGACCCTGGCGGAAGTCGAAGGCGCGCCGGTCTTCCAGTTGATCATGCAGAGCCTGGACGGCGATCTGCTGATTGCGCTGCTGGTGGCGCTGATCCTCACCTGGCTCTGCCATTCCAGCGTGGCGGTGGTGTTGCTGATTGTCTCGCTGGCCGCCACCGGCCTGCTGTCGGGAACCACCCTCGTCGCGCTGGTGCTCGGCGTGAACATTGGCGGTGCGCTGCCTCCGGTGATCAATGCCGGTTCGAGCGTCGGTCGACGCTTGCCGCTGGGCAATCTGCTGGTGCGGGCAGTCGGCGCATTGGTGGTGTTGCCATTTGCCGGGCTGCTGGCCGAGCTGAAACTGGAGCCGTCGGTGCTGGTGGTGTCGCTGCACAGCGGTTTCAATCTGCTGCTCGCGCTGGTGTTCATCGGCCTGACCGATGTGCTCGCCAAAGGGCTCACCCATTTGCTGCCGGCACCCGAGCGGGATGTCGATCCGGGCATGCCGCACTACCTGGACGAAGCGGGTCTGGAAGTGGCCAACATCGGCCTGTCCAACGCCGCCCGCGAAGCGCTGCGCATGGCCGACATGCTCTCGACGATGCTCGGCCGACTGGTGCAGCTGTTCCACACCTCGGCGCCCGCCTGTGCCGACGAAGTGCGGCGCATCGATCAGACCCTGGACCTGCTGGGCGCGGCCATTCGCGCTTATCTGGCGGACATCGGCAAGGAAGGCATCAGTGACAGCGATGCCGATCGCTCCCAGGAAATCCTGCTGTTCGTAATCAACCTCGAACATGCCGCGGACATTCTTTCCAGCAGCCTGACGCAGTTGGCCATGCGCCGCTTGCGCCGCGGAGAACAGTTCTCGGCGTTCGAGCTGGGCAACATCGCCCCGCTGCACGACGCGTTGCTGGAAAGCCTGAGCCTGGCGATCACCGTGTTCCTGCGCGAAGACATCCCCACCGCGCACCACTTGATCCATCGCAAGGAGACCGTCAGAAGGCTCGAAGCCCACGCCAGCCGCGAGCACTTTCGCAAGTTGCAGGAAGACAAGAACACCTGGGCGGAATCCGGCGACATCTTCCAGCGGGTCCTGCGCGACTACCGCCGCGTGCATCACCACATCGCCGCCCTGGGCTATCCGCTGCTGGAGCGTGCCGGCGAGCAACCGGTCGAGAGCATCGAGCTGATCAAGGAAAACCCGTCATGCGCCTCTTGATTTGCGCGGGTCGTCATTACGCCAACAGCCGTTTGTGCCGGCGGGTTCTCGATGCCTTCCAGCGCCTGCACCCGGTAAGTGTGCTGATCCATGGCGGCAATCAATTCCTGGGCGGCGAAATCGAAGAGTGGGCCCGGGAGCACGGTGCCGACATCGTGCGCTACCCGCCCAACTGGCAGCGCCACGGCAAGTCGGCTGAACGCCTGCGCAACCACTTCATGTTGCTCGCCACAACGGCAGCTGCGACAGGACCGCGTTACGGGCTGATCGCCATCCAAAACACTTCGAGGTAACGTTCATGCAAAAAAACACTCGCCTGTTCACGTCCTTCGTGCGCAGTCTGCCAGCCGCTCAAGGCCGGCGCCTGCGCCGCAATCTGCTGTTCGTCAGCCTCACCCTGGGCCTGATTGCGTTGCTCAGCGTCATCTCCAGCGCCAACGCTGCCGGCGGTGCGTATGCGGTGGATGACGCCGGAATCAATGCGCCCGGCGAATGCAACATCGACGCCTGGTATCAAAACGGTCGGCACGGTTCATCCAGCAACAGCGTGGTGTCACAGGATTGCACGCTCAAAGGCCTGCCCAACGTGCAACTCGGCGCCGCCGTGCAACACAGCCGCGATGACGGGGACTCGGAAACGCAGTTGAGCTCGCAATTCAAGGCGCAACTATTTTCACGGGAAGACCTTGGCCTTGAGCTGGCGCTGGCGGGTTCGACTCACTTTGCCTTCAATCGGGCCCACGCCTTCGATGGTGCCGACCTGAACCTGCCATTCACTTACCAGCCGCTCGAAACCCTGCGCCTGAACCTCAATGCCGGCTGGACCCACGCCTATGACGACGGCGAGCCAAACCATCGCTGGACCTGGGGCACCGGCGTCGAATACGACCTGGCCCGTTCCCTGACGCTGATCGCTGAACGTTACGGCCAACAGGGCGGCGAACAGGCGTGGCAAGCCGGGCCGAGGCTACATGTCGGTGAACGCATTGACGTCGATCTGGTGGTGGGACGCAACCTGACGGGGGAACGTGATCAGTGGCTGACCACCGGCGCAACGCTGCGGTTTTGAACGATATCGGGCGCGGATAACGCATCGACAGGGAACTCCTGACCTTCGCCGGGCATCCTAAATGATGAGGTACTTCCTTTTTTGCTTCACGCTTCAGAGGACACCGCTATGCGCCGTCTGATTATCATCTCCTCTTTCATGTTGTGTTTGCCCGTCGGTTCGGCCTTCGCCAAAGTGGACGCAGGCGATGTCGCCACCTCTGCCGGGGTTTCCGCATCGCTGTATTCGACGTTCAAGGATAACAAACTGGCGATTCCCGCCCGTGATGACGCCTCCAGCTTCGTGGCCAGTGGCGGTACGATTCGCGGTGTGTACCTGGAGTCGGTGTTGAATCAGATTCGCCAGGAAAATCCCGGACTCAAAGCCAGCGACGAAGAGCTGGCCAGAGCCATCCTCATCCAGGAAGGCGCTGCTGCTGGCCAATGAAGATTTGAAAAGGTAACGGTGGGGCTCGCGACAACCGGATAGTCTGCAGCCCTGCCTTGCTTCACCCCGCGGACAAGCGCGCCCATCCGGCCACCAACTGCGCGCTGATGCTGACCCCGCCACACACCACAATCACCACGTCATGGGCTTCGGCGATCGCCGGATGGTCCAGGTACGCCACCGCCAATGAAACGCCGCACGCCGGTTCGACCAACTGGCGCAGGTCGTTGGCGAAACGCACCACGCCCATGATTGCCTCGTCGTCACTGAGCACCACGCATTCGTGAGAAAAGTCGAGGATGTGCTGCACTGGCCACGCGGCCACTTTGGCAGCGCCCAGCGATGTCGCGACGGTGTCGATGCGCGGTAGCCTGACGGGATGTCCGGCTTCGATGGCGGCGGCGAAGGATGCCGCGCCTTGGGTTTCGCAGGTGATGATCCGGCAATCCATGCGCCGGTGGCGAATCAATCCGGTCAGCAGGCCCGCCAGCAAACCGCCGCCGCCCACCGACGTGACGAACGCATCGACTTGGGGACAATCCTCGAGGACTTCATCAATCAGGGTGCTGTGCCCTTCCCACAACACGGGATGATCGAAGGCTGGCACGTACTCGGTTTCCGCGTCCTGTGAAAGCGCTTTGGCCCGTTGATTGGCCTCGTCCCAGACCTTGCCGTGGACGATCACCTCGGCGCCGGTTTTCCTGATCCTGGCGCGGGTGGTTTCCGGGGTGGTGTGCGGCACAATAATGCAGGCTTTCAGCCCGAGGGCTGCGGCCGCCATGGCGGTGGCAAACCCGGCGTTGCCGCCGGAAGGACAGACGACTTTGCGTTTGCCCTGGGCCTTTGCCTGACTGCACAAAAGGCCCATGCCGCGCAATTTGAACGAGCCGCTGGGTTGCAGGTTTTCCAGCTTGAGCCAGATGCGCCGGGTCGACGTTGACAAACCTGGGTGCAGAATCAAAGGCGTTCTGATGTGAAGCATCGCGAGCTCCCTTTGGCAGCACCGGCCTGTCGAGATTTCGACGAGCCGGTGATGAACGATCCTTATCCAAGCTTAGTTCACCCTGCCCCAGGCTTATCGGTTCAGCGGTAACGCGGTGCCGCCGATGAGTGGCCGAACGAGCCTGACAGCACCTGGCGCTGGGCTTCATAAGCGTCCCATTTGTCGCCCTCGTGCAGACCCGGAATGGTCACCACTTCACCCTTCGCCAGACCGACCAACGCGGCATCGACCATGTTCTCGGCAGACATAACGATCTCTTGCGGCAGGTTTTCCACCGGGTTGCCGGCCTCGCTCCAGAAGTCGGTGGCGGTGGCGCCGGGCAACACCGCCTGAACGCGAATGCCCTTGTCGGCCAACTCATGGTGCATTGATTGACTCAGGCCCAGCACGAAGGCCTTGGTCCCGCCGTAAACGCCGTTGAGGATTTCCGGCACGACTGCGACGATGGAGGAAATGTTGATCACGGTGCCGGTGCCTCGCGCGATGAAGCCAGGTACCACGGCATAGGACAGACGCATCAGCGCAGTGACGTTGAGGGTAATCATGTCTTCCATGTCGTCCACCGGACTGCCGAGCAACGGCATGACACCGCCAACACCGGCGTTATTGACCAGCAAGGTGATGCTCGCGTCGTTTCGCAGAATGCTTTCAACCCGCAGCAGGCCGGCCTTGTCTTTCAGGTCGGCGGCGACCACTTCCACGGCGCGGCCGGTTTCGTTGCTCAGGTGGTTGGCCAGGGCGTTGAGTTTGCCTTGGCTGCGGGCGACCAGGATCAGGTCGTAACCCTGTCGGGCGAGACGGTCGGCGTAGACCGCGCCGATGCCGGAAGAAGCGCCAGTGATCAGTGCAGTGCCTTTGGATGAAAGAGCCATGTTCAATTTCCTTCACAGTGAGGCGATAAGGTCGCCGGGTGTGAACCGTTATAAATTGACTGACGCTCGTCTCAAATGACGTTTAAAGTACGTTTTTCGGACATTGGCTTTTGAGGGCACCATCATGACTTCCGTGGCGTTCGTGGTTTTTGAGGGGTTCCAGTCCATGGCGCTGGCGGCCATGCCGGTGTTCGAGTACGCCAATTTCAGCGCTGGCGAAGCGCTTTATGAGGTCAGCGTGATCTCTGAGGAGGGTCGCTCCCTGCGGGCTTCCGGCGGTTTGAGTGTCGGCACCCAGGCGTTCGATGAGCGGGTGTTCGACACGGTGATTGTGGTCGGCGGCGATTCGATCCTCGAGCAGGCGCCCGAGGGTGTGCTGGCGTACCTGCGCGACAACGTGAAAACCGCCCGGCGCACGGCGTCGATCTGTTCGGGGGCGTTCGTGCTGGCCCAGGCCGGCCTGCTCGACGGACGACGAGCCACCACACATTGGGCCTATGCGCGAGAACTGCAAGCGCGGTTTCCATCGATCAAAGTGGAAGAGGACCGTATTTACGTGGTCGACGGTTCCATCTGGACCTCCGCCGGCATGACCGCTGGTATCGACCTGGCGCTGGCCATGGTTGAAAAGGATCATGGCGCCGACCTGGCCCGTGCCGTGGCGCAGAAACTGGTGATGTACCAGCGCCGCGCAGGCGGCCAGTCGCAGCATTCGGCCTTGCTGGAACTGGAGCCCAAATCCGACCGCATCCAGACCGTTCTCGGCTACGCCCGGGAACACCTGACATCTGCGTTATCGGTGGAGCAGCTGGCGGAAGTGGCACGCCTCAGCCCAAGACAATTCAGCCGGACCTTTCGCGCCGAGACCGGACAGTCCCCGGCCAAGGCCATCGAAAACCTGCGCCTGGAAGCGGCGCGGCAGATGCTCGAACGCGGGCGCCTGACCCTCGACCAGATCGCCGCCGAGGCCGGCTTCACCGACCGTCGCCGCATGCGCGAAGCCTTCCTTCGCGCGTTCGGCCAACCACCACAGGTGATTCGGCGTAATGCCAGGTCGCAGATGACAGCGTGAGCGTTAGCGCGCTGGACTTTTGAATGGGTACCTGCCGATTTTCGTCAGGCGGATATGGTTGTCGGGGGCCACTTGCGCCGCAACGGAGTCATAGCCGGCCAATGTCGCATGCGCCGTCTGAATCGGATGGTCGTGGGTTGAAGTGATTATCACAAGGTCCGCCCCAGCCGCCTCCGCCGCAAGAATCCCCACTGTGGCATCTTCAAAGATCAGGCAATCGGTCACCTCGACACCTAACCGTTGAGCCGCCAGTCGATAGCCCTCAGGATCCGGTTTGCCGGCGCTGACATCTTCGGCGGTGACCATGACTTCGGGTTCGGGAATCCCCGCCGCCGCCATCCGCCGCAACGCCAGTGCCCTTGGCGCAGAGGTGACGACCGCCCATTGCTTCGCCGGCAAAGACCTGAGGAAATCCGCCGCGCCGGACACCTCGACAATCCCTTCCACGTCTTCGATTTCCGCTTCGGTAATCCAGTTGGCTTCTGCCTCGGCATCCACCCCGGGCAACGCCAGACGGTTGATGGTGTCGATGGCGCGGGCGCCGTGAATGGTCGGCAGGAAAGACTCGACATCCACACCGTGGCGCAAGGCCCAGGTGGTCCAGATCCGCTCGGCGGCGGCGATGGAGTTGAGGACAGTGCCGTCCATGTCGAACAGGAACGCGCGATACGGCGTACTAAAAACGGATTCGTGGGCAGACAAGGATGAGCTTCCTTCGTATGTCAGGCAGGTCCGTCAATGTACACGACCTACACCGACCGCCGCGACTTGAAGGCCCCTTCGACACAATCCAGCAGTTGCCCCAACGCCCAGGGTTTCTTGATGAACGACACCGCATGCCGCACCCCGGCGGATTCGGGGGTTTCAAAACCGGACATGATCATGATCGGCTTTTCAGGCCAGCGATCGCCGAACTCATTGGCCAGATCCGCGCCGTTACGCTTTCCGGGCATGGTGATGTCCGTCAGCAACAGACCCACCTCGTTGGCGTGCTGTTCCAGGTACTGGGACGCGGCGTCCGCGCTGACGTGCGGTTCAACCTTGAAACCTTCTTCCTGAAGAATTTCGCAGAGAAATTCAAGAATCAGCGGGTCATCTTCAACCACCAGAATCAACCCATCAGGAAGTTGCTCGCCCGCCATCGATATTGGACACATGACCTTGCCACTCCCTGATCGCATAAATGATTTCGCGGGCTCAAATCCGCTGCCTACAGGTATGAGCAGCGGACTCGGCGGAAATTCATTTTTGATACAGGAAGGTGATGAAATCAGGCGTCCTGCAGAATCAGATCGGCTCCTTTCTCCGCCACCATCAACACCGCCGCGTGGGTATTGCCGGAGGTTACGTTGGGGAAAATCGATGCATCGACAATGCGCAAACCGTCCAGACCATGGACCTTGAGGCGCTTGTCGACCACCGACCGCTGCTCGTCCGCGCCCATCGCGCAGGAGCCGCACAGGTGATAAATCGAACCGCTGTTCTCCCGAAAATACTGCAGCATCTGTTCATCGCTTTCGATGGCCGGGCCGGGCAGCACCTCATCGACGGTGATGCGTTTGAGCGCCGGCGCCTGCATGATCCTGCGCATCAGGCGGCTGCCCTGGATCACTTCGTCGATATCCTTTTGCGTGCTCAGGTAATTGGGGTCAATCAGTGCGGCGTCCCGCGGGTTTTTCGAGGCGATCTCGATGTGCCCGCGACTGGTTGGCCGGCACGGGTTGAAGCACAGCAGGAAGCCTGAGTACGGTTCGGGCTTGAGGCTGGCTTTGTTGTTTTTCGGGATCTGGTAAGACAGCGGGTTGAAGTAAAGCTGCAGGTTCGGATGGTGCTGCTGCTCGTTACCCCGGAAGAACCCGCCGGCCTGGTTGACGCTCATCGCCAGTGCGCCCTTGCGGGTGAACAGGTATTTGAGGCCCAGTTTGAACTGACCGAACAGCGAGCTGAGTTGGTCATTGAGCGTCGGGATGTTGGCCTTGTAGTAATAACTGGCGCACAGGTGGTCTTGCAGGTTCTGCCCCACCGCCGGCAGGTGTTTGACCAACGGGATGCTGTGCCTGGCCAGCAGCGCCTGATCGGCGACACCGGACAATTGCAGAATCTTTGGCGTGTCCACGGCACCGGCACACAGAACTACTTCCTTGTTCGCGGCGAAGGTGCGCACCACGCCGTGCTGGGTGATGGAGATCCCGGTCGCACGACCATTGTCGAACAGCACCCGGTCCACCAGCGCGTAGTGCTCGACCGTCAGGTTCGGCCGGCTCAATGCCGGATGCAGGTGCGCAAAGCTGCTGGAACAGCGTTGGCCGTTGCGGGTGTTGACATCGTAGATCCCCGAACCTTCGAATTTCGGCCCGTTGAAGTCGTCGCTGTGCGGGTAGCCGAGTTCGTCGCAGCCTTTGAGGAACACATCGCAGATCGGATGGGTCTGGCCCTTCATCGGCGTGATGCTGATCGGGCCGCTGCCGCCGTGGTATTCGCTGTCGCCCAGCGGATGGTTTTCCAGTTTGCGGAAGTACGGCAGCACATCCTTGAAACCCCAGCCATCGTTGCCGTTGGCCGCCCAATCGTCGAAGTCATGGGCCTGGCCGCGAACGTAGATCATCGCGTTGATCGAACCCGAACCGCCCTGGACCTTGCCACGCGGGGCATAGATTTCGCGGTTGCCCAGCTGCTTTTGCGGCTGGCTGTAGTACATCCAGTTGAAGGTCGGGTTGTAATACATTTTGGCAAAGCCGACCGGGATCTTGAACCACAGGGAACTGTCCTTGCCACCCGCCTCCAGCAGCAGCACCGAGTACTTCCCGGATGCCGAGAGCCGATTGGCGAGAATGCAGCCCGCGGCGCCAGCGCCAGCGATGATGTAGTCGTAAGTCATGCACGGTTACCGCGTAAGTCGTTGTACAAAAAAAACCGAGCGCCCCTCCTGTAGGAGCGAAGCTTGCTCGCGAAGGCGTCGCATCAGTCAACATTGATATTGGCTGACCCACCGCTTTCGCGAGCAAGCTTCGCTCCTACAGAGGGGTTGCGCCCTCTCCCGTCAGCCTCTGGCTGGCGAAGTGTCTTTGACGTCTGCCGGGGTCGGGGTCATTTGCAAATGCAAACGCTCACCGTTGTACGGCGAATGCCGGCGCACCACGTCCATATTCAGCTCTACACCCAGACCCGGTTCGGTGGACGGAATGATGTAGCCGTCCTCCCATTGCAACGGTTTTGTCAGGACTTCGGCATGGAAACCGCCCCAGGTCATGATGCTTTCCTGAATCAGGAAATTCGGCGTGCAGGTGGCCAATTGAAAACTCGCCGCCGCGCCAATCGGCCCGTTGTAGAGATGCGGCGCGATCTGCGCGTAATAAGCCTCGGCCATGCTGGCGATTTTTTTCGCCTCCAGCAGACCACCGCAACGGGCGACGTTCATTTGCAGAATCGACGCGCCGCCAGCCTGCAGTAATTTGAAAAATTCGTACTTGGTGGTCAGCCGTTCGCCGGTGGCAATCGGGATGCTGGTCTTGGCCGCGACTTGCGCCATGGCTTCTTCCTGTCCCGGCGGCACCGGTTCTTCGAACCACAACGGATCGTATTTCTCCAGGCGTTTGGCCAGGCGAATCGCCGAGGACGGCACCATCTGCCCGTGCGTGCCAAACAGCAAATCGCACTTGTCGCCCACCGCTTCGCGGATCTTGCGGCAGAAGGTTTCGCAACGTTCCAGCACTTCCAGGGAAATCTGGTGCCCGGAGTACGCTGTGTACGGTCCGGCCGGGTCGAACTTCACGGCAGTAAAGCCTTTGTTCATGTTCTCGATGGCGCACTCGGCCGCCAGGTCCGGGTCGTCGTAGTCGTACTCGCCCTTGCTGTTGACCGGGTACAAATAGGTGTAGGAACGCAGGCGTTCATTGACCTTGCCGCCGAGCAATTCGTAAACCGGCTTGTTTGCCGCTTTGCCGATGATGTCCCAGCAGGCCATCTCCAGGCCGCTGACCACGCCCATCATGGTCAGGTCCGGACGCTGGGTGAAACCGCTCGAATAGGCCTGACGGAAGAAGCGTTCGATGTGATGCGGGTCGTGGTTGAGCAGGTAGCGTTCGAACACGTCTTCGATGATCGGCAACATGGCTTTTGGGCCGAAGGTCGCGGCGTAGATCTCGCCCACGCCTTCGATACCGCAATCGGTCTTGAGCTTGACGAACAGCCAGTACATGCCGCCGATGTGCGGTGGCGGTACGGCAACAATATGGGTTTCAAGGGCGACGATTTTCATCTCAGGCACCTGTCTTGTTCAAAGATTGACGATTGATTCGAGCACGCAGGATCAGGGCCGCCAGGGTCCCGAGCAGGCCGACGAAAGCGATGTAACCGAAATACAGCTTGTAACCAAAGGCCCCCGGGAAATGCTCGGTGAGGTAGCCGTTGATCAACGGAATAAAGGCATCCGGCAGGTAACCGACCACTGAGACAATGCCGATAGCCAGACCGGTGATGCGCAACGGAATGTTGCAGGTGTCGAGGATCGCCCAGTACAAGCCGCGAATGGCATAGGTCATCAAACCGATGAAAATCACCGTTCCGATCAGCAGACCCATGCTGTTGAGTGCCGGGAACACGATCAGGCCGATCATCGCCAATGTCGCCAGGAACAGCGCCACGATCAGCACCGAAATGTTCGAGAACTTGTCACCGAGCCAGCCACCGCCAATCCCGCCAATCGGACGCATCCACAATTTGATGGTGGTGATGGTGCCGGCCATGACCGCGGTCATGCCGCCGCCCTGCAGGTAATCGGAGAAACTGTAGGTGGCCCAGAAGATGTGATAGCCGCAGAACACGATGGCCGTCACCAGCCACAGCTCGGGGATTTTCACCAGCGTGGTCAGGTCGCTGAGCAGGTTGTACTTGCCCTTCTCCACCGCCGCCGTGTCTTCCATCGACTTCGGGTCCTTGATCAGCACCAGCACACAGCCGATGGCGATACAGGTGAAGGCGTAGAGGTAGACCACGTGCTTGAAGCCTTCAGCGGCGGACTCGCCACGGGTTTCGGTGGCGAAGGCAAACAGCCCCAGCGCGACGGTCGCCAGCAAGGCTTCGACCAGTCCGCGACCGCCATCGAGGATGCCGAAGAAACGCCCTTGTTCAGTGTGATGAGCGATCATTTTCACGCGCTTGAGCACCGAGGCCCAGAACGTCAGGCCGGTGGTCAGGCCCCAGCAACCGAAGATGATCATCAAACCGGTCATCGACGGCGCGGTGGAATACCAAAGGCCCAGGGCGCCAGTGGCGACCAGCGAGAAGAAAATCAGGAATCGTGGGGCAATGCGATCCGCCAACCAACCGCTGGGCAGATACGACAACAGGAAAATCGTGCCGAGCATCGAGTACAGATAACCCAGTTCGCTGTGGTTGATCTGGAACACTTCGAGCATGGTGGTCTGGTAGACCTGGCGCAGGTACAGGATCGGATAGATCGCACCGGCGGCCAGCACTAATAGCATCAGTTGGAAATAGCGACTTCCCTTGTCACTGTGGACTTTTGAACCCGCGTTCGAACCCTGAACAGCGGCAGCAGTGGATGCATGCTTGGACATCTAGGAGACCTCGGGCAGCCCGGTGGTCCGGGCGCCCCTGATAATTGTTTTTATGGGTGCAGCGTGAGGCGTGTTGCGGGTGGATCAATACTTCATCACCACAAGACGGGTCTGGGTGAATTCGAGCATCCCGTGCTTGCCGTCATCGCCGCCCAGGCCCGAGCGTTTCCAACCGGCGTGGAAGCCCTGATACGGGTCCGCCGGGGTGCGATTGACGTACAACTCGCCGGCTTCGATGGCGTTGGCGACTTTCATCGTGGTGCGGTAGTTCTCGGTGTACAACACTGAGGACAGGCCGAACTGATGGTCGTTGGCCATGGCCAACGCTTCGTCGATGTCACGGTACTTGAGCACCGGCAGCACCGGGCCGAAGATTTCTTCCTGGATGATTTCCATGTCCTGACGGCAACCGCTGAGCAGGGTCGGCGGGTAGAAATGGCCGGGGCCTTGCGGGATAAAGCCGCCTGTTTCCAGTACAGCACCGTCGGCGACGGCGCGCTCGACCATGGCGTGGATGTTCTGTTGCGAGCTGGCGTTGACCAACGGCCCCATCAGGCCGGCATCGGTGGCACGGTCGCCGAATTTCACAGCGCTGATTTTGGCTTTGAGCAGGGCGAGGAATTTTTCGTAGACGCTTTCCTGAACATAGACCCGCTCCACCGCCGTGCACAACTGGCCACAGTGGGTGGTCTTGGAGGCGACTATCGCGGTGGCGGCGGCTTCAAGATCGGCATCGGCCTCGATGATTGCCGGGGTCTTTCCGCCCAGTTCCAGCGACGGCTTGGCGATGTTGGCCTTGCAGTAGTCGAGCACGATGCGCCCGGCGTTGACGCTGCCGGTCAGGGTGATCAAGCCGACGGCTTTGTGAGTGCACACCGCAGCGGCGGTGGCGTGGTCCATGGTCAGGATGTTGACCACGCCGGCCGGCAAACCGGATTGCTGCACGGCTTTGGCGATTTCGAACGCAGAGGTCGGGGTGTTGTTGCTCGGACGCACCACCACGGTGTTGCCGGCAATCAGCGCTGGGGCGATTTTGCGCAGCAAGGTGTAGACCGGGTAGTTGAACGGGATCAGGCAGGCGACCACACCGATTGGCTCACGGTGCAGAAAGAGGTTTTCGTTGGGGGAGTCGCTGGGGATGATCTCGCCTTCTATCCGCCGCGCCCACTCGGCGTGGTAACGGGTGATCTGTGCGGCGTAACGGGCTTCGTTGCTGGCGTCGCTGACGCTCTTGCCGGATTCGGCGGCCAGGGCTGCACCGATACGATCGGCACAGGCATCGAGGGCGCCGGCGAAGGAACGCAGGTGTTCGGCGCGTTCGATACTGGTGAGTTTGCCCCAGACTTTCTGGGCTGCGGCGGCGGCTTCGACCGCATTGACCGCTTCATCGGCGGTCGCGGCCGAGACGTGGCCTACCAGCGCTTCGGTCGCCGGGTTGAAGACTGCGATCAGCGCTTCGCCGGCAGGCTCTATGAAGTGACCATTAACAAAATTTCGCTCGAGTCGCATGTGCATCGCCCATCGTTGTTTTTATCCAGTGAATGCAGTCTTGTCATTGGACCGGTGTTGAACAAACGATTTATTGAGCGATGTAACATTCTAAAAATGCAGGTTACTTCCGAAAGTGATGGGATTCCCTGTAGGAGTGAGCCTGCTCGCGATGGCGTAGTGTCAGGCGATGACGTTGTCGACTGATACACCGTCATCGCGAGCAGGCTCACTCCTATAGGGGTTGTGTGTGAATTAGAGCGCGGCGGTAGACGGTTCGAGCTGCCGTTGCGCCAACCAGATCTCTTCCTGCAACCACTGACTGAACACCTGCAATTGCGGCATCAGCGTCTGCTCGGGCCGGGTCACCAGCCAGTAGGATTGATGCCCTTCCACATGCACGTTCAGCACCTGGGTCAGCTGCCCGTTGGCCAGTTCCGAAGCGACCATGTGCCAGTCGGCAATGGTAATGCCCAGGCCGTCGATGGCCGCGCGGATTGCCAGGTCCAGCAGGTCGAATTCATAACCGCCCTGGGTATCGACGCCGGTAATGCGCGCCGCGTCCAGCCAGTGTTTCCAGGTCAGGTAGCGTTGGTCTTCACGGGCCAGGACGTGCAACAACGTCAGGCGATTGAGGTCGATGCCCTGCCCGCTCCACTCCCGCGCATACAAGGACGGCGCGCACACCGCGATGTGCCGTTCCTGGATCAGCAGCGAGCTGTCCAGCCCGTCCCATTCGCCGTCGCCGAAACGGATCGCGCAATCGAGCGTGCTGGTTTCGGCCAGGCTGTCCTGCAACCGTGTGGTGATGCTCAGTTCCAGTTCCGGATGCTTTTCCCGCAATCGCCCCAGCCGCGGCATCAGCCAGCGATTGGTGAAGGTCGGCGGCGCGTTGATGTGCAGGCGATTGGAATGGGTTTTCTGCTGGATGCTGCGCACAGTCAGTTCGATCTTGTCGAAGGATTGATGCAGTGCCCGCAGCAGAATTCGCCCGGCGCTGGTCAGTTCGAGGTGATGGTGGCGGCGTTCCAGCAGCGTCTCGTCGAGCTGTTCTTCCAGCTGACGCACCTGGCGGCTGACGGCGCTCTGGGTCACGTTCAACAACTCGGCAGCGCGGGTGAAGCTGCCCGTGCTGCCAGCCACTTCAAAGGCTTTCAGCGCGTTGAGGCCGGGCATTTTGCGTTTCATGGAGGGCTCTCAATAGGGGTTACAAGGCACAAAGCATCCCACGCTCGCCGTGTATTGTCCTACAGGATTTTCTCAGTAACATGCATCTGGCGAAGGTTTACTCGCATTTTTTATCGTTTGTTCAACGCATCGCTGATCGCAAGACTTGCCGGCATCTCTAATAAAAATAACCGAGAGCTGCCCCATGCCCTTCCCTGCTTCTTTGCGCCTCAGTCCTCTGCACATCGCTCTACTATGCACCTTTTCGGCGCCTGCCATGGCGGTACAAGTGACCGACAACCTGGACCTCGGCGGTGCCATTCGTGCCCGATGGGATTACGACCCGGACCGTGACATTCAAAAGTTCGGCCTGGACACCATGTTCCTCAGCGCCAAGTACAACTCCGACACTTGGATCGGTGAGGCTCAATACCGTTTCTACGGGCGGTCCTACCCTTACCAGTACACCAGGAACTACGGTGACATCCAGTTCGCCAAGTTCGCGTGGGCCGGCTACAAGTTCAACACCGATCAGCAGGTGCAAGTGGGCCTGAACACGGTGCCGTTTGGTTTGCAGCCGTACTTCGGCAGCACGTTCTACGAAACCCTGGGCAACGTCATCGGCCTGGAAGATGTGCAACAGGTTGGCGCCAAGTACATCCAGCAATCGGGCGACTGGAACCTCCAGGCCGGTTACTACCTGCGCCCGGCGTGGCAAGGCAAAGGCACCAGCAACGGGGTCACCTACTCCAGTGTGGTGTCCGAAGCCGACAGTTACGTCGCCGACGGCAGCAACAACCAGGAGCGCAACACCGTGGTGCTGCGCGTGGCCAAGGCGCTGGACTTGGGACCATGGAACTCTGAAATCGGCCTTTCCGGCCTGACGTCGTCGCTTCAGAACAGGGACACCAATGACGATGGCCGGCGTAACGCCGTGGCCGTTCACTATTTGGGCAAGAACGGTCCCTGGGGTGTTCAGCTGCAAGCGGCGCGGCAACAGGTGTCGCCGCGCAATGCCGGCACTGATGAACTGGTGACGCTGGGCGGTTACGACGGCACGTACAACGTCGCCAGTCGCGGCAATCTGTATGTGGCGGATGTGAGTTATGACGTGGCCGGCAAATACCTGTTCGATCAGGTCAGCGGCGTGAAGCTGTACGTCAACTACAGCGCCTTCGATAAATCCGCCAACGACTTCAAGACCTCGCAACGGATGATCCTCGGCACCTCGTTCTCGTTGAGCAAACTCTGGATCGCGACGGAATGGATCTACGGCAAGAACGACCCGTACATCGGAGGCAGCAGCTACACCCAGAGTCTGGGTGCGGGTGGTAGTGACCAGTGGGAAAACCAGTTGTATATGAACATCGGCTATTACTTCTGATCCGGCATTTTTGGCGTCCTTGAGGACGCCATCGCGGGCAAGCTCGCTCCCACAGGATCACCGAACCTGTGGGAGCGGGTTGCCCGCGAAGACGCCCGTCCAGACAACACTTGCATCAGCCCCTTCCTGATAGTCAGATAGGCACCACAAACCCATCCAAAAACAATAAGCCGACCCGACGCAACACCCGAGGCCGGTGCGGAGCCATCCTCCCATGCGTCAACTGCCCTCGCTCAACATGCTGCGTGTCTTCGAGGAAGTCGCGCGGCATCGCAGCTTCAGCCAGGCCGCCCTGGGCCTGAACGTCACTCAGGGTGCCGTCAGTCGCCAGATCAAACAGCTCGAAGACTACCTCGGCGTGGCGCTCTTCAAACGGACGCCCCAAGGCTTGTCACTGACCGAAACCGGCACCGCCCTCTCCCCGCATCTGGCGGAGGCCTTCGACCACATCGAACGCGCCCTGCAAGCCGTGCGCGTGCCGAACCTGCGTCAGCGCCTGCGCATTCTCGCGCCACCAACCTGGGCCACGCGCTGGTTGTCGGCGCACTTGCGCGTGTTCTGCCAACGTTACCCGGACATCAGCCTGAGCGTGACCAACCAGGCCAGCCACGACAACCTCGCGGAAATTGATTGCCACATCCGCTTCGGCCTCGAAGCCGCCAGCCATTGCAGCAGTCAGTTACTGGTGATGGAACGGCACATCGCGGTGGCCAGTCCGGAACTGTTCAACGACGGGCAACCGCCGGACCTGAGGCAGTTTCCGTTGCTGCACATTTTGCACGACGGCAAGCGCTTGAAAGTCTGGGAAAACTGGCTGGCGGCGATGGACCGCGACGATGTGGATGCCGGGCAAGGGTTGGAATTCAGCACACTGGATCAGGTGATCCATACCGCGCTGGCGGGGGGTGGATTGGCGGTGATTGACCGGCAGATGATCGAGAAGGAACTGGCCAATGGCAGTTTGTTGCCGATCACCCCGGTGGAAGTGATCGGACCGTATGGCTATTGGCTGGATGTGGCGAACGACAAGCAAGGGTTGTCGAAAGTGCGGTTGTTTACCGATTGGTTGGGATTGGTCAGTAATCCCTGAAGCCACCGACATTGGAACTTTGACAGTCTGTTAAACCGGGGCAACCACTTTCACTGCCACCGCTGCCCCAGCTTCCACCGGACTCTGCGCCTTGCACGCCTGGCTCAACGTCAACGATTTAGTCTCCGGCGCCCAGGCCCAGGACAGCAACGCCCCCAGCGCCAGGATCGCCGCCAGAATGCCCATGGTCGGGCTCAAGCCGATACCCGCCACGCTGACCGGCAACAGAAACGTACTCACCGCCGAGCCCAAGCGACTGACGGCTGTCGCCAGGCCAATCCCGCTGGCCCGCACTTCGGTCGGGAAGCTCTCGGCCGGGAAGACCCCCACCAGGTTGCTCACCGCCGACAACACCAGGGTAAACAAGCCAAACACCAACACCATCAGGAACGCCGCGCTGCTCGGCAACACGGCCAACATGAACAACGCGACCGCCAGAATGATGAACGAGTTGATCAAGAACCCGCGGCGGGAGAATTTAATCGTGCACCAGATGCCGATCAGCGCCCCGAGGATCAGCAGCATGTTCAGCATCAGCTCCGTGCCAAAGCCTTCGGCCAAACCCATCTTTTGCAGGATCGAAGGCAGGAAGGTGTAAATGGCGAAGTACGGCATCACGATGCAGACGAAGAACAGGCAATTGAACGCGGTGCGTTTGCGGTATTCACGGCTGAACAGCACGGCGTAGCCGGAACGGGTTTCGGTGGATTGGGTTTCGTCGAGTTCGACGTTGTCACCCAGGTGTTTCTTGACGATCGCTCGCGCCTCGGCGATTCGACCCTGGTTCACCAGCCAGCGCGGCGACTCCGGTGTGCCAATGCGGGCAATCAGGATCAGCGCCGCCGGGATGGCCGACGAGGCCAGCATCCAGCGCCAGGCATCGTCGCCGAGGCTGAGCATGGCGGTGCCGACGAACGTAGCGGCAACGTAGCCGAAGGTCCAGATCACGCTGAACGAACCGAGCAGCACACCGCGATGTTTCTTCGGTGCAAACTCGGCCAGCATGGCGTGACCGACGCTGAAATCACCGCCCAACCCGATACCGATCAACACTCGGCACAGGAACAGTCCCATGGCTGTCTCGGCGTAGAACTGCATCACCGAGGCAATGGTAATCAGCACGAAGCTGACCAGGAAGATTTTCTGCCGGCCGACCTTATCGGAGATCCAGCCAAAAAACAGACTGCCGAGAAACAGGCCGATCAGTGCCGAAGCGCCAATCAAACCTTGCCAGAACGCATCCAGCTGCATTTGCGGACTGAGCAACGTGAACGCGATACCGATCAGGCCGAGGATGTAGCCGTCGGTGAAGTGTGCGCCGAAGGTCAGTCCGGCGATTTTGAGGTGAAAGCGCCCGATGGGCAGGTCGTCGATTTTTACCGGTTGTACGGACATGTAAGTCTCCAATTGTTGTTATTGACGGAGAAATGAAACCGATAGCTTTTTTGTGGGAGCGGGCTTGCTCGCGAAGAGGAAGTGTCAGTCGACATTTATGTTGCCTGACACGCCGCTGTCGCGAGCAAGCCTTCCCCCACAAGGTTTGGCGCCGCTACAGCCCGCCCATTAACAGGTATTTGATTTCCAGGTAGTCATCCAGACCGTACTTCGAACCCTCACGACCGAGGCCCGATTCCTTGATGCCACCGAACGGTGCCACTTCCGTGGAAATGATCCCTTCGTTGATTCCGACCATGCCTGCTTCCAGGCCCTCGGCCATGCGCCAGACACGGCCGATGTCACGACTGTAAAAGTAAGCAGACAAACCGTAGGGCGTGTCGTTGGCCTTTTGCAGCACTTCGGCTTCGTCCTTGAAGCGGAAGCACGCCGCCACCGGCCCGAAGGTTTCGTCCTGGGCGATCAGCATGTCGCTGGAGGCTTTGGCGAGGATGGTCGGCTCATAAAACGTACCGCCGAGTGCGTGGCGACGACCACCGCACAACAGCTTGGCGCCCTTCTCCAGCGCATCGCCGACATGCAGTTCAACCTTGGCCAGCGCCGCCGCGTTGATCAGCGGACCTTGCTCGGTTTCACCGTCCAGCGCACTGCCGACGCGCATCGCCGCCACGGCTTCAGCGAGCTTGCCGGTGAATGCTTCGTACACGCCGTCCTGGATAAAGAAGCGGTTCACGCAGACGCAGGTTTGCCCGGTGTTGCGGAATTTCGAGGCCATGGCGCCTTTGACCGCAGCGTCCAGATCGGCGTCGTCGAAGACAATGAAGGGCGCGTTGCCGCCCAGTTCCAGCGAGACTTTTTTCAGCGTGTCCGCTGCCTGGCGCATCAGTAATTTGCCAGTGCGGGTAGAGCCGGTGAACGACAGTTTGCGCACGATGCCGGAGGCTTGCAGCGCACCACCGATGGCCACGGCATCGCCCGAAACGATATTGAACACACCCGCCGGAATCCCGGCCTGTTCGGCCAGTACTGCCAGCGCAAAAGCCGACAACGGCGTCTCTTCCGATGGCTTGAGGATCATTGTGCAACCCGCCGCGAGTGCCGGGCCGACCTTGCGGGTAACCATCGCCAGCGGGAAGTTCCAAGGGGTGATCGCCGCGACGACACCGATGGCTTCCTTGACCACGATGATCCGCGCGTCAGTCTTGTGGCTTGGGATCACGTCGCCGTAAGCGCGCTTGGCTTCTTCGGCGAACCACTCCAGAAAACTCGCGGCATAAACCACTTCGCCCATGGCTTCGGCCAGTGGCTTGCCCTGCTCGCGGCTGAGCAGCGTCGCCAGATCCTTCTGGTTGCTCAGCATCAGCTCGCTCCAGCGCTTGAGCTTCTGGCTGCGTTCCTTGGCGGTCAACTTGCGCCAGGCTGGCAAGGCACGGTTGGCGGCATCGATGGCGCGGTTGGTTTCTTCGGCGCCAGCCTTTTGCACGTCGGTAATCAACTCACCGTTTGCCGGGTTGAACACCGGGTAGGTCGAGCCGGCGCTGGACCACTGACCATCGATAAAATTGCCATTGCGGATCAGCGCACTCATGCCACAGCCTCGGTCAGGTTGAAGCGTTCAAGACCTGGACGGGCCGAACGCAAGATTCGTTTGCCGGCGGTGTAATCGTTGATCACGTCGCACGGGGTGTAATTGCGTTCCAGTTCATGCAGTTCTTCGGCATCGAGTCGGGTTTCCAGCGCGGCCAGAGCGCTGTCGAACTGCTTGGTGGTGTCGGCGCCGACCAGCATGCAATCCACACCCGGATGGTTGGCGACCCAGGCCTGGGCGATCTGCGCGTTGGACACACCACGGGCACGGGCCACGCGCTGAACCGAATGCGCGATCTCGAACGAGGCTTCGTCGCTGTACATCTGCTGAGTAAAGAAGTCGGTCTGGTTGCGGGTCGACTGCACGTCACCGGTCAACAAGCCACGGGCCAGCGGGCTGAACACCGAGACGCCCAAGCCCTGATCGCGGCAGAACGGGAGCATCTCTCGCTCTTCCTCGCGGTAGGCGCAGTTCAGTTGCAGCTGCATGTTGATAGGCTTGACCCAACCATTGCGTTCGCAGGCCATGAGAATCTTCGCCAACTGCCCGGTGAGCATGGTCGACACGCCAATGTAGCGGGCCTTGCCGGAACGCACGATGTCGTTCATGGCGCTCATGGTTTCTTCAACCGGCGTATTCACGTCGAAGTAATGCAGCATGAACACATCGACGTAATCCATGTTCAGGCGCTTCAGCGAGGCGTCGATGCTGTCCATGATGTGCTTGCGTGAATGGCCGCTGGCGTTGATCCCGGTGCGGGTGCCGTAGCCGACCTTGGTGGTGATCACCAGGTCTTCGCGACGGGCCAGGCGCTTGACGATGCGCCCGACCACTTCCTCGCCGACGCCGGCGGAATAGAAGTCGGCGAGGTCGATGAAGTTCACACCGTTGTCCAATGCGTGCGCGACGATCGGCTCGCTCTTCTTCTCATCGAAGATCCACGGCTTCCAGTCCGGGGTGCCCATGTTCATGGTGCCCAGGCACAAGCGGGAGACTTGCAGGCCGGAGTGGCCAAGACGAATGTATTGCATGGCGCGGACCTCAGGCTTTTGGCGTGTAGAAAGGGTTGCTGATGTGATCGACCACATCCGCGAGTTGCGCGGTTTCCGGTTTGCCGGTCAGCGCAGCACGGATGGCCGTGCGGCAGGCGTTGTAGTTGTTGAGGTAGACCGCATCCAGGTCATCGCAGGCCGGGTTGACCCAGTTCGCGGTGACGATGGCCCACTCATCCTCGGCTTCCGGCGGCAAGGTGCCGTCGAGAAGCGCTTCCAGAACAGCCTTGGCGATCCCGGCCTGCGACGCGCCCCAGGTAGCGTTGCCATGCAAGTCGCTGCTGATCGCAGCCTTGTTGACATAAAGGGTCATCGGCTTGACCGGAATGTTCGGCTGGGCGATCACCATGAACGGACAATGGCCCTGGCTCGGCGACGCCAGGCTATTGGCAAACGCCTGCCCCGCCGGACCGTTACGCGGGCCGATCAGAATGTTGATATGCGCGGCGTTTATGCCCGGGCCTTCGAAACCTTCACCGATGTACAGGTCGAGTTCTTTCATGGGTCATTACTCTTCAGTGATTTTTTGGATGATCAGAAATGCACGCAGACTGTGGAGGTCGCATGGCAAATGTCAGGGGGCGAAGAGCGCGGGTCGTGGCGTAGAGAATCAGTCATAGGTGCAAACGCTCTTTTTTGTTGTTGATGAGCTGTGTTTGCAATTTTTTAACATTGGGGGATTGAGGGGCTGTAACCATTAAATGTCATGGGGGCATGAGGTTTGGTAATGCCCCGCAGAAACCCGGCGCAATTGTGTTTAAAATGCCGCCCCCCATCAAACTGCTGGCCCTGCCCGATGAACGCTGACGCTCTCTCCACCCTTCACGACCATTTGCTGAAAGCCCTGGCCGATGCACCCGCAGAAACCCGTCGGTTGTTCCATGGCCGGGGCCGGTGCTGGCCGGGGCTGGAACAAGTGACCGTCGACTGGCTGCAGGGCGTGCTGCTGGTGTCGCTGTTCAAGGAACCTGAAGCGGCGCAGCTGGAAGATTTGAAGCAATTGCTGATGGCGATCACTGAGTCGGCGCAGTGGCAACAATCAGGGGCGCAGACCCTGTTGCTGCAACACCGCTACCTGCTGCAAAGCACCACCGAGTGGTTGCTTGGGGAAGCGATCGAGGAACTGATCATCACCGAGGGCGGCCTGCGTTATCGAGTGGACCTGGGCCGCAAGCAGAACACCGGGTTGTTCCTCGACATGCGCTATGGCCGTGATTGGGTGCGCGCCAATGCCGAGGGCAAGCGCGTGTTGAATCTGTTCGCCTACACCTGTGGCTTTTCGGTCGCCGCCATCGAGGGGGGCGCCGAACACGTGGTCAATCTGGACATGTCCAGCCCGGCCCTGAACAGTGGTCGCGACAATCATCGACTCAACGGCCATGACATGAGCAAGGTGAGTTTTCTCGGCCATGACTTGTTCAAGTCCTGGGGCAAGGTGATCGGCAAGGGCCCTTACGACCTGGTGATCATCGACCCGCCGTCCTTTCAGAAAGGCAGTTTCCTGCTGACCAAGGATTACCAGCGTGTGTTGCGTCGGCTGCCGGAGTTGCTTAGCCCTGAGGGTACGGTGCTGGCGTGCATGAACGATCCGGCGTTCGGGGCGGACTTCCTCATTGATGGTGTGATGCGTGAAGCGCCGGGTTTGCGGTTTGAGCGGCGGCTGGAGAATCCGCCGGAGTTTCCGGATGCCGATGTTGAGTGCGGGTTGAAGGCGTTGGTCTTCACACTCGGGAGCTAAGTGCTGTTCACTGTGGGAGCGGGCTTGCCCGCGATGAGGCCGTCAGATCCAACATTCATTTCGTCATTACACTGCCATCGCGGGCAAGCCCGCTCCCACAGGGATCTGTAGCGGACCCAAGATAGGTGGGCGGCCTCGAATTCAACGCGGCTGCAACACCAGCGCAAACAGCTCGCCGTGACCGTTCACGTTGAGCTTGTGATAGAGATTGCGTCGATGCACTTTCACCGTCTCCGGCGAGATGCCCATTTGCTGGGCAATGGCTTTGCTGGAGAAGCCCTGGAGAATCAGTCGAGCCGTTTCGACTTCCCGTACTGACAATCGCGCATCGAAGCGATCCAGCAGGGTTGCCAGATCGCCGGCCACGGCTTCGGCAGTCGTGCCCTGCGGCGGCATCACTTGCAGGTGCCGGCGCATGGCCGACAGCACCCAGTCCCGCACGCACAGCAACCGCCCCTGCTCTTCGAGGGTGAACCGTGTCGAGCGCCCCAACGACAAACCGAGCACGGCGCCGTCGACGTTGACCATGAACTGCAACTCGTCACCGCCGACCACCGAACGAAAGTAGCTCAGGTAATACTCGCTCTGCTGAAACTGGTCGGGGGCCACCGAATCGAGGCTGTGCAAGCCATCGGCAATGCCCGCGCAAGCCGCTTGGTAAAACGGATCAAGCAGGTACATGCCAGCGCTGTAGTCCGCCAGTTCTTCGTGTTCGGTGGCGCCACCTTTTGAGTCGAAGTCGATCAGCAAGCGCGGCACTCGCCCCTCCCGCATCACCGCCACCAACGCGTTGTCCAGCGGCACCAGCAGCCGCAACGTGTCGACCAGCGCGCGCCAGAAACCGTCGTGACCCAACGCGCCAAATACCCGCGCCAGCCCCTGGTGCACCGGCAACTCTTTCAACAACGCGTCCACGCACTACCCCTTTCGAGTAACCCATGATGGGAATGGGTGTGTAACCCGCCTGCCGATACGCTGCAAGCACCTGTTCATCACCGGCCTGCAGCAGGCCAGGAGTGCCGCAACATGAGTCGTCGCCGTCAACAGATCAATCTTGGACTGAGCGCCTGTTTGTGCGTTTCGCTGTCGGCGGTCGCTGCCGAGGGTCCCACGGTTCATGTCTACAACTGGTATGACTACATCGGCCCCACCACCCTGCACGACTTCAAGCGCGACACGGGTATCGAGCCGGTTTACGACACCTTCGACAGCGCCGAAGTGCTGGAAGGCAAACTGCTGACCAGCCGCAGCGGATACGACGTGGTGGTGGCGAGTAACTTCAGCCTGCCGACCCTGATCAAGGCCGGTGCGCTGGCACCACTGCCTCGCGCACAGATGCCGGATTTCAAGAACATGGACACCGAGCTGCTGGCGAAACTGGCCCACAACGATCCGGGCAACCAGTACGCCGTGCCGTACCTGTGGGGCACCAACGGCATCGGCTACAACATCGACAAGGTTCGCGCCGCGCTGGGTGACAAGGCGCCGGTGGATTCCTGGGACCTGGTGTTCAACGAAGAGAACCTGGCCAAGCTCGGCCAGTGCGGCGTGGCGATGCTCGACTCGCCGTCGGAAATGCTACCGGTCGCCCTGCACTACCTGGGCTTGCCACCGAACAGCACCAACCCCGAGGACTACAAAAAGGCCGAAGCGTTGCTGCTCAAGCTGCGTCCGCACATTGCATACTTCAACTCCTCCAAGTTCATCAGCGACCTGGCCAACGGCAACATTTGCGTGGCGGTGGGCTGGTCCGGCGCGATGCTCGAAGCCAAGACCAACGCCGAGCAGGCCAAGAACGGCGTGAAGATCGCCTACAGCCTGCCGAAGGAAGGTGCGCCTGTCTGGTTTGACACGCTGGTGTTGCTCAAGGACGCACCGCATCCAGAGCAAGGCCTGGCCTTCATCGACTACCTGATGCGCCCCGAAGTCATCGCCCCGGTCAGCGATCACCTGTCTTACCCCAACGGCAACCGCAGCGCGACACCGCTAGTGGCCGAAGCGACCCGCAACAACCCCGCTGTTTATCCGTCGGCCGAAGCGCTGGCCACGTTGTTCACCCTTCAACCGTTGCCACCGGCCACTGAGCGAGTGCGCACGCGGATCTGGAGCAAGGTGAAGAACGGGCAGTAATGCGTAGATCCTGAGCTGGCAACAATCTGTGGCGAGGGGGCTTGCCCCCGTTGGGTCGCGAAGCGGCCCCAGTATCTGTCACCGAGGAATGTCAGACATACCGCGTGTAATGGTTTGCGACTGCTACGCAGCCGAACGGGGGCAAGCCCCCTCGCCACAGGTTCCGTGTCCACCGCGCCAGCTTTTCTGTCCGGCAATACCCTTTTTTCTGCCACGAATTGAAGATGAGAGAAACGATGAAACCACGTGCCCGCGACTTGAACATCCAGTTCGGCCAACTGCAACCCGGCCCCCTCAACGCCATCACCGATGTGCCCGGCGTGCGCGTCGGCCACAGCGATGTGCGCGGACGGACCGCCAATGGCCGCGACATCTTCACCGGCGTGACCCTGATCGAACCGCGTGCCGGGTCCACCAATCAGCAACCGTGTTTTGCCGGCGTCCATGTGCTCAACGGCAACGGCGACGCCACGGGTCTTGAGTGGATTCGTGAAGCCGGATTACTGACCAGCCCGATCGCCTTCACCAACACCCACAGCCTGGGCGTGGTGCGTGATGCGCTGATTGCCCTGGATCGTCAGGCCCAGCCCGATGACGGGCGACTTTACTGGAACATGCCGGTGGTGCTGGAGACCTTCGACGGTCTGCTCAGCGACATCAACGGTTTTCATGTGAAGCCCGAACATGTGGCCGAGGCCCAGCGCAATGCCGTCGGCGGACCGGTGACCGAAGGCGCGGTGGGCGGTGGCAGCGGGATGATCTGTCACGAATTCAAGGGTGGCATCGGCACGTCTTCGCGCCAATTGAGCAAGGCGCAGGGAGGCTGGACCGTCGGTGCGATCGTCCAGGCCAACCATGGCATTCGCAATGAGCTGCGTGTCGACGGTTACCCGGTCGGTCGCTATATGGAACAGGCTGACTCACCGTTCCTCAGGGCATCGCTGCCTTATCCGGGGATGGGCTCGATCGTCGTTTGCCTGGCCACCGATGCACCGCTGCTGCCGCATCAATGCACGCGCCTCGCACAGCGTGCCAGCCTCGGGCTTGCCCGTACCGGCGGCGGTAACGAAGACCACAGCGGCGACATTTTCATCGCCTTCGCCACCGGCAACCAACACGTGCCACCAGCCGCTTATGAAGGGAAAGGTGCGCCCACCTGCAACAACCTGAGCATGGTCAACAACGACCACATCAGCGAGTTGTTTTTGGCCGCGACTGAAGCGGTGGAGGAAGCGATCATCAACGCCGTGCTGGCCGCTGAAACGACTGAAGGTAACGGCCACACCGTGCCGGGGCTGGACGCTAAAACACTGCTCAAGGCATTGCGTCAGGCCGGTTGGCCGGGGGATTCAACGGTCGGGATCTGAAGACTCGGTTTAACGATGACGCCCGATGCAGTGCATCGGGCGGCTATCGCTTATTTTTCCAGGATCAACAGCGGTGTGTCTTTTTTCACGAGGTACGTCGCCAGCTCAGAGGCTTTGCCGTCACCGACGTTCTTCGCGACATGCGCAGTGCCTGCGGGGATGTACAAGGAGTCACCGGCCTTGAGCGTGACTGGCGCCCGCCCTTCGAGCTCATACACAAATGTGCCCGAGATGACGTAAGCGACTTCCACGCCTGGATGCGAATGCTTGGGGGATACGACGCCCGGGTCGAAATCGACACGAACCTGAATCACCTCACCCTTGGAAATGTCGAGGTCCTGGCGCACCAGGTCCGTGCGGTGAAGGCCTGTCTGCCAGCTTTTTGCCGGAGTGGCCTGCGCGGGAGCTTTTGCTTCTTCAGCCGCGAATGCGTTGAGTGATACGGCGGCAGCCAGGGCGATGCCGAGCAGGCCTGCGGTGTGACGGGATTTGATACGGGACATCGCAATTCTCCAATGAATGCCGCGGTTGCGGTGGCTTCATTACGAGGTCGCTGTGTATCGGGCAGGTGTCGGGAAACGCAGGGATTTGTATGCGCAGGTAACCCACGGCGCTGAGGATACGTTCGGATACAAACGTGGGCGCAACGTCAGTGCGGTACGCCCAGTTTGGTCACGATGTCTTCTGGCTTGAGATGTCGTCCGTCCGTTGAAACCAACTGCAGTTTCTGGATCGGCTGACGATCCTGTGCGTCGACCATGACGGATCCCGCTTCGCCGGGTTCGTACAAAAACTCGTTGCCCCACTGCGACAAGGCAATCAGGACGGTTTGCAAGGCCCTGCCCTTTTCAGTCAGCACGTATTCCTTGTAGATGCTCCCGTCAGCCGCCGGCTCCATCCGCATCACACCTTCAGCCACCAGGCCTTTGAGGCGGGTGCTCAGAATGTTTTTCGCGACATTCAGGCTTTTCTGAAAATCGCTGAAGCGCCGCGTGCCAGAAAGCGCATCACGAATGATCAACAACGACCACCAATCGCCAATGAGATCCAGGGATCGAGCAACCGGACACGGACTGCCCTGCAAGCTTTTGCGCTTCACGTAAACGAACCTCCACCAAAAGGGTGCCAACGCTGACGCTAATCCGTCAGATGGCAGGTGGTTGCATAATACAACCCATGCTGGTAAAAATCACTTCCATTGGTTTCATAATGAAACCGACAACCCGATTTCGAGTGATTCCCTGTGCCAGACGCACAGTGATTTCGCCCTCAATGGTTGCATGATAAAACCGTAGGAGATACCCAATGAAACTGGCTGGAAAAACTGCATTCATCACCGGCGGCAACAGCGGCCTGGGCCTGGCTACCGCCAAACTGTTCATCGCTGAAGGCGCAAAAGTGGCAATCACCGGGCGCAGTCAAAAAACCCTGGATGAAGCCCGGGAGGCGCTGGGGCCAAACCTGCTGGCGATCAAGGCAGACCTGACCGACGTGAAAGAGATCGAGCGCGCCGTATCAGAAGCCGTCGCGGCATTTGGCAAGCTGGATATTGTGTTCGCCAATGCAGGCATTGCGGGGTTGACCCCGGTTGGCGGCACGACGCTCGAAACCTTCCAGAACATCATCCAGACGAACCTCACCGGCACGTTTTTCACCGTGCAGGCAGCCGAGCCGCATCTCAACCCGGGCGCTTCGATCATTTTGAACGGCTCGGTGCACGCGGACATGGGCTGGCCTGCCTACAGCGCATATGCAGCCACCAAAGGCGCCGTTCGCTCCATGACCCGGGTGATGGCCGCAGAATTTGCCCCGCGTGGCATTCGCGTCAACCAGATTACGCCCGGGGCTGCGCGCACACCGGTCTGGAACCCTCACGCCGCCAAGGTTGGAATGGATGCGCTGGAGGAAAAACTGAAGACCACCATCCCGCTCGGTCGAATAGGTGAAGCTCATGAAGTCGCCACCGTCGCCTTGTTCCTCGCCTCCAGCGACTCTTCAAACATCGTAGGCGCTGAGATTGTCGTCGACGGCGGTGCAACCAGTTCGCCATTGGGCGCACCGGCTCACCGAAAAAACTGGCAGGCGTAACGGGTTTGTATCGGCGTGTATGTTCGCTGGCGATCTTACACAGCGATACACAACCACCGGATCAGGACACATAGGCATTACATAAAGGTGGAAAAGTGGGGGCTTCTCCCGTTCGTCCGTAAAGCGGCGACATAAACGGTGAGGCCCCCACCCCTTTAGCAGGAACCCGTCATGATCAATGAAATCGACACCGTGCTGTATACCGGCAAGACCCACACCACTGGCGGCCGCGACGGCCAATCGAAGAGTTCGGATGGACGTCTGGACATCAAGCTTTCCCCGCCTGGCTCTTCAGGGGCTGGCACCAACCCGGAACAGCTGCTGGCTGCCGGCTGGTCGGCCTGTTTCATCGGCGCGATTGGTAAAGCGGCTGCCGCGCTGAAGGTGACCCTGCCGAGCGGCGTCGCCGTTGATGCCGAAGTGGATCTGGGCAAGACCGAAAACGCCTTTTTCCTCCAGGCACGTCTCAACGTCAGCCTTCCGGGCCTCGATCCTGTCATCGCACGGACGTTAGTGGATGCCGCGCACCAGACCTGCCCGTACTCCAAAGCGACCCGTGGCAACATCGACATCACCCTCAACCTGGTTTAAGCCGGGGCCACATTGCGGCCGGCCTTCCCGGCAGGCTGTACCGGGTTGTTCCCTATAGCGTTTATCCATCCTGCCGACCTTGCCCAAGGACGAAATCGGTCTAAAAAGTCCGGCTTGCGTTTCGCAGCCTTTGCTATTCTAAACCTGTAGGTGAAGACGCAGACTGATGCGCAAGAGGATAGCGAGGAAGCGTGGGGCGCGCTCCTAAGGGTACACGGTTAGAAAGATCTCCGAGGTGAGGTCCAGCCCTTATGCCGTGTGAAGCAGGACAGCACAAAACTGTTCTGTCAGAAGCCTGATAAACCTTGTAAGCCAGAGACCAGCGCTGGCCACCTACTCAATTCCAAAGCCCGCCCTGTGCGGGCTTTTTCGTTGTGCTCTGAAAACGGGAGTCAATGCCACCTCCCCTAAATCTGACCGCTCGTCGCCAAGCAGGCCGTTCCCCTCTTGACTTCGACTGGCGACTGCGCGAATATTATTTCCATCGCATACGATACACGCGTATACGTCAGACAACCAAACCCTATTGCACCTTTGAGGATTCACCCCATGAGCAAGATTGAAAAAGTCCTGGCCTCCGGCAAAACCCACACCACCATGAGCAGCACCGGTACCACTTCGCGCGGCCATAACGGCAGCCTCGACATCGTGCTTTCTTCGCCCGGCAGCACCAAGCCAGTCCATGAATTCGAAGGCACCCAACCGCACCCGAAAGCCGAACAACTGTTTGCCGGTGCCTGGTCGGCCTGCTACATCGCCGCCGTCGGTCTTGCCGCCAAGCAGCGCAACGTTGAGCTTCCATCCGATTTGTCCGTCGATATCGAAGTCGACCTGGGCCAGACCGGCGCCGATTACTTCCTCCAGGCACGCCTGACGCTGCGCGCTCCAGGTCTGGATCAGGGCGTCGCGACAGAAATCGCCCACGCCGCAGACCAGATCTGCCCGTACTCCAAAGCAACACGCGGCAACATCGACGTGGCCCTGAACGTTCTCACGGCCTGATACACCGCGAAGCTTTGACATCAATTGGCTTTCTAGAAACATCACACATATCGCATGCGATGCAAGCGCATACGAACACAAACCTTATTGAAACATTCAGGTAATCATCCATGAGCAAGATTGAAAAAGTACTGGCCACCGGCAAAACCCACACCACCGCCAGCAGCACCGGCAACACCTCGCGCGGCCACAACGGCAGCCTCGACATCGCCCTCTCGTCGCCCGGCAACGCCCGGCCTGCGCATGTGTTCGCCGCCACCCAGCCGCACCCGGCCGCCGAGCAATTGTTCGCCGGCGCATGGTCGGCCTGCTACACCGCCGCCGTCGGGCTGGTGGCCAATGACCTGAACGTGGTGCTGCCGGCGGACATGTCCGTCGACATCGAAGTCGACGTCGGTCAGACCGGTGCGGAGTACTTCCTTCAAGCTCGCTTGACCCTGCGCGTACCCGGCCTGGCGGACGATATTGCAAAGACATTGGCGCACACCGCTGACCAGATCTGCCCGTACTCGAAGGCGACGCGTGGCAACATCGACGTGGACTTGAACGTCCTCACGGCGTGATGCATCGCGCGGCGGGTTCGACGTTGCCCTGCACGTCGACCCGCCGGAAAGCAGAAACGAGGTTCTCGGACGCGACCGGTCTGATGCAGAATGAGTTCACATCACTGCAGACGTCGATCAAGACTCTGTGCAACAACCTGATCACATCAATGAACACTGAGGAGCAAGCGATGACCACGCACACTGAAACCGCAATCCTGGCCGGTGGCTGCTTCTGGGGCATGCAGGACCTGATAAGGAAACAAAAAGGCGTGCTGTCGACGCGAGTCGGCTACTCCGGCGGCGATGTGCAGAATGCGACTTACCGCAACCATGGCACCCATGCCGAAGCGATCGAGGTTGTGTTTGATCCGGCCGTCACCAGCTACCGCCAGATCCTTGAGTTTTTCTTTCAGATCCATGACCCGTCGACCGCCAATCGCCAGGGCAACGACATCGGCCTCAGCTACCGTTCGGCGATTTTTTATCTGAACGAAGAGCAACAAGCAGTAGCCGAAGACACCGCGGCCGACGTCGATGCCTCTGGCCTGTGGCCCGGCCGGGTCGTGACTGAAATCGTCCCCGCCGGCCCGTTCTGGGAGGCAGAACCGGAGCATCAGGACTACCTCGAAAGACTGCCGACCGGCTACACCTGCCACTTCATTCGGCCGAACTGGAAACTGCCGAAACGAGCGTGATGCTTTGAGGCCTGGGTTCCGTTAATGGAACCCAGACACCTTTGCGTCAGGTATTGGTTTTCAACTTGGTCCACAGCCGTGTGCTCAGCCGTGCGATTGCGGCGGGCAGATCCTCTACCGTAAACAATTTATCCATCACGGTTTTCGGCGGGTAAATCGCCAGGTCCTGCTTCACCGCCGGATTGACCAGCGTGTCCGCCGCCAGGTTCGGGTTGGCGTAGTGAATGCTGTTGCTGATGTTGGCGATGACGTCCGGCTTCAACAGGTAATTCATGTAGGCGTAGCCGTTCTTCTCGTGGGGTGCGCTCTTGGGCATGACCACCATGTCGAGCCACAGGGTCGAGCCTTCGTCCGGGATCGAATAGGCGATCTCGATGCCGTTGTTCGCTTCCTTGGCGCTGGCCGCCGCTTGCACCACATCACCGTTGAAGCCAATCACCACGCAGACATTGCCATTGGCCAGGTCACTGACGTACTTGGACGCGTGGAAATACTGAACGTAAGGCCGGATCTTGAGCAGCGCCTGCTCGGCTTTCTTGTAATCCGCCGGCTCGTGGCTATGGGGCGGCAACCCCAGGTAATTAAGGGTGATCGGCAGGATTTGCGTTGGATTATCGATAATCGCCACGCCACATTCACTCAACTTCTTGATGTTGTTCTCATCAAAAATCAGGCTCCAGGAATGGGTGACGTCGGTGGTGCCGAAGATCGCCTTGATTTTCTCGACGTTGTAGCCAATTCCCGCCGTGCCCCACATGTACGGGTAGCCGTACTGGTTGCCCGGATCATTGACCTCGAGTTTTTTCAGCAGCGCCGGATCGAGGTTTTTCCAATTCGGCAACTGGCTCTTGTCCAGTTTCTGAATTGCGCCGGCCTTGATCAATCGCGACAGAAAATGGTTCGACGGGCTGACCACGTCATAACCGGTATTGCCGGTCATCAGTTTTGATTCCAGGACTTCGTTGCTGTCGTGGATGTCGTACGTCGCCTTGATCCCGGTTTCCTGGGTGAAGTTGTTCAAGGTGTCGTCGGCGATGTAGCCGTTCCAGTTGGAAATGTTGACCTCTTCAGCCGCATGAGTGGCGGCCGAAAATGCCGTGAGCGCAACCATCAGGGAAACAGTATGGACCTGCATGTTGAATCACCTTTTTGTTCTTTTGTGATAACCGGAATCTAGATTTCTGTCCTGGCCCGGACCGCTTCGACGCGCATCCGAAACAGGGCGCCGATGTCGAGCAAGGGGCGCGGCGGGAGCCAGCCGGGCTGGGCTCTGTCCATCACGGAGTCGAGCAACGGCGAGCCAACGCCCGATGCAAACTCGGCGAGCAATCGGCCCCAAAGCGTGCCGCGCGCCACGCCCGAGCCGTTGCAGCCGGCCACGGCAAACACGCCCTCTTCCACCCTGGAAAAAAACGGCTGCCCGGAGCGTGAGGCGCTCAGGTGTCCGGTCCAGGTGTGCTGGATATCCTGCTCGGTCAGCCACGGGAAACGCCGCTGCAAACCCAGCACATGATGCTGGCGACGGATCGCCAGTTCATGGCCGGACAAATCCCGCGAACGGTATTCCGCAGTGTTGCGGATCATCACCCGGCGATCAGGTGTCAGCCGCACCGTGGCGCCAAGCGGACGGGTGGACAGCACGCCCCAGGGCTCGACACTGCCGATGTTGCGAAACTCTTCCTCGCTCAACGGCCGCGTAAGGCTGGCGCTGAGTTCCATGGCAAAGGTGCCGCTGTCCTGGATGCCGGCGCGCGGCACGAAGGCGTTGAGGCAGATCAGCACCTGCTTCGCCTCAATGCTGCCATCGATGCCGTTGGCCCGCACCCGCCCTTTACCCAGACGATCGAGGCCGGTGATGTCGGTGTTTTCGTAGACGCTCACGGTCTCCGGCAGCGCTTCCAGCAAGCCCTTCACATATTTCGCCGGTTGCAGCAACGCATTGCCCTTGCCGCACCAGATCGCGGCGCGGTAATGCGGGGTGCCGAGTTTCTGCTTCAGTTGTTCGCCTTCGAAAAACTCCGCCGATGCACCGAGCGCCCGCAGGGTGTGCAGCTTGGCGTCGATGTGAGTCAGCTTGCCGGGATCACTGACGGCAAAGAAATAGCCCGAGTCCCGGAAGTCGCATTCAATGCCATGAAGGGCAATCACTTTGCGCACTTCCGCACTGGCGGCACGGGAAATCGTTGTGTCGACTTCAAACCCGGCGAACCCGGCGTTGCCGATCAGCTCATCATTGGCGGGATGTTCGTGGGCCACCACGAATCCGGAATTACGTGCCGAAGCGCCCTGCGCCGCGCGCTGCCGGTCGACCACCACGATACGCGCCAAAGGGTGCATCTGCGCCAGCGCATGGGCGGCACTCAGGCCGGTAATGCCGGCGCCGATGATTAGCCAATCGGCCTTTTGCGCGCCGATCAGACGATCACGCGCCGGAGCACTTCCTGCTTGCGCGATCCAGCCACATTCATTATTCATGCGTCACCTGCCTAAACTGTGGTTCTGCTAACCGACACATGCACTAATTGCATAGGCAATGGGTGATGGCGGCTGCTAGCGCTAGAATCTATTAGGTCTTCGGTGCTACAACCAACGTTATTAACTCATTGAGCCATTCATAAAACGCATGGATAAAATTCGCCACGTCCCTTCGCTCCACGCCCTGCAGGCGCTGGTGGAAGTTGCTGATTCGGGCAGCTTCACCCAAGCGGCGCATAAGCTCTGCCTGACCCAAAGCGCCGTCAGCCGGCAAATACAGCAGTTGGAAAGTCACTTCGGCGTGCCGATGTTCGTCAGGAGCAGCCGCAGCATTCGCCTGACACCGGAGGGCGAACAGGTATTGGCCAGCGCGCGCAATATCCTTGAACAACTGAAAACCCTTGAGGATCGGCTGTCGCCACAACAACGCCCGTTTCGCATCCGCATGCATGTATCGCTCGCGGTGCGCTGGTTACTGCCGAAACTGAGCGATTTCTATCGCTGTCACCCGGACATTTCCCTGTCGATCAAAACCGTGGCAACCGAGATCGTCGAACCGGCCAGCGACAGCGACGCCTACATCCTCTACCTACCCGAACCGTCCAGCGATCCCGCGTGCATGACCCTGTTCGAGGAAGCGCTGGTGCCGGTGTGTGCGCCCGCTCTGGCCAGCGCAACCCGGCCGCTGGCGTCGGTGGAGGATCTGGTGCGCTTCCCGCTGCTGCATCGTTCGGCCGACCAACAAGCCTGGATCGAATGGCTGGCGGCCAATGACGACAAGCCACTGGGAGACTATCGGCACATTCCCTTCAACCTCGACGAACTGGCGCTCGATGCTGCGGCGCGAGGGCTTGGGGTGGCGGTGACCGACCTGACCCTGGCGCAGGAATCGATCGATCGCGGGGTGCTGGTCGTTCCATTCGGCAGCCCGTTGAAGACCCAAGGCGTCTATTCGCTGTGCCTGCAACCATCGGCGACGACGCATCCGGCTTGCGCGCTGGTCATGCAATGGTTTGCCGCTCAGGCCGAATGACGCACGTATGGAGACCAATGTGGGAGCCAGCCTGCTGGCGATGAGGGTGTGTCAGTCAAAGAATTCATGACTGTCAGACCGCTATCGCGAGCAGGCTCGCTCCTACAGGGATTTGCGTCAGGCTTCTTGTTGCACCACACCGCGCTCTTCGAGCAAGCGCACAAACATGGTCAGGCTCTGCGACACCGTCCCTCTGCGCCACACCAGCCAGGTACACAAATACCGGAAGGATTGCGACAACGGCCAGACGCTTACGGTGGTGCAGCCCGGCATGCTCTCGAGCATGCTGCGTGGCATCAACGCCAGGCCGGCACCGGCGCTGACGCAGGCCAGCATGCCGTGATAGGACTCCATTTCGAAAATTTTGCCGGGCACCGCCGCGTCCTTGCTGAACCAGCTTTCGAAGTGGTGGCGGTAGGAGCAATTGGAACGGAACGCATAGATATTTTCGCCATTGACCTCCCGCGCGCGGTGGATCGGGGCATGGTGGAGCGGCGCGATCAATACCATTTCTTCCTCGAACGCCGGCACCCCTTCCAGTGCCGGGTGCAACACCGGTCCGTCGACAAACGCGGCGGCCAGTCGGCCCGACAGCACGCCGTCGATCATGGTCCCGGACGGTCCGGTGGACAGGTCCAGCTCGACCTTGGCGTGCTTCTGGTTATAGGCGGCCAGCAGCTCGGGAATGCGCACCGCCGCCGTGCTTTCCAGCGACCCCAACGCGAAGGTGCCCTGGGGTTCTTCACCGGCCACGGTCGCCCGGGCTTCCTGCACCAGGTCGAGAATGCGCCGGGCGTAATCGAGAAAACTCCAGCCGGCCGGCGACAGGCGCAGGCGGCTTTTCTCGCGAATAAACAGGTCCACGCCCAGGTCCTGCTCCAATTGTTTGATCCGCGTCGTCAGGTTCGATGGCACCCGATGGATGTGCTGGGCCGCCACGCTGATGCTGCCGTGCTCGGCCACTGCCTTGAAAATTTCCAGCTGAACCAGATCCACAGTCATTCTCCAAACGTGAACGATATGCTCAGCATTATTCAGTTTCCAGAAAACAAACGCCACCGTAACCTGAGCGCATTCCCACCTAGCAGGACAGTGCCATGACCAATGTTTCCAGCCTCACCCACGCGATTTCGATCAACCCCGCCACTGGCGAGCAGATCGGCCACTACCCGTTTGAATCCGATTCGGCGCTGCAGGCTGCACTGTCCCGTGCCGCTGCCGGGTTCCGCGTCTGGCGCAGCACAGCGGTTGCGCAACGCTCACAACTGTTGACCGCCCTGGCCCGGGCTTTACGCGACAACGCTGCCGCGATGGCGAACATGATCACCCTGGAAATGGGCAAGCCAATCACCCAGGCACGCGGTGAAATCGAAAAGTGTGCGCAGCTCTGCGAGTGGTACGCCGAACATGGCCCGGCCATGCTGACTGCCGAGCCGACCCTGGTTGAAGGTGGCAAGGCACGCATTGAATATCGTCCGCTCGGCCCGATTCTCGCGGTGATGCCATGGAACTTCCCGATCTGGCAGGTCCTGCGTGGCGCCGTTCCCGCGCTGATTGCCGGCAACACCTACGTGCTCAAACACGCACCAAACGTGATGGGCAGCGCTTACCTGCTGCGGGAAGCCTTTAAGCAAGCCGACTTCCCTGAAGGCGTGTTCGAGGTCATCAACGTCACGCCGGAGGGCGTTTCCACAGCCATCGCTGATCCGCGCATCGCCGCAGTGACCCTCACCGGCAGCGTGCGCGCCGGCATGGCCATCGGCGCGCAGGCCGGTGCCGCATTGAAGAAATGCGTACTGGAACTGGGCGGTTCCGATCCGTTCATCGTGCTCGACGATGCCGACCTCGACGAAGCGGTCAAAGCCGCCGTGATCGGTCGTTATCAAAATACCGGGCAAGTCTGCGCAGCCGCGAAACGCTTGATTGTCGAGCAAGGCATCGTCGAAGCATTCACGCGCAAGTTCGTCGAGGCCACACGCAAACTGGTGGTCGGCGATCCACTGGCGGCTGACACATACATTGGCCCGATGGCGCGCTTTGATCTGCGTGACGAACTGGATCAACAGGTGCGTGACACCTTGGAAGAAGGCGCGACGTTGTTGCTGGGCGGCAAGAAGGCTGAAGGCCCAGGCAACTTCTACGAGCTGACTGTTTTCGGTGATGTCACCGACCAGATGACCTCGTTCAAGCAGGAACTGTTTGGCCCGGTGGCCTCGATCATCACCGCACGCGATGCAGCCCATGCGCTGGAATTGGCCAATGACAGCGAGTTCGGGCTCGCCGCGACGATCTACACCGGCAACGTCGAACGTGCCCAGCAGATGGCCGGCGAACTGGAAACCGGTGGCGTGTTCATCAACGGCTACTGCGCCAGCGACCCGCGCGTCACCTTTGGCGGCGTGAAGAAAAGCGGGTTTGGCCGCGAGCTGTCGCACTTCGGCGTACGTGAGTTCTGCAACGCGCAGACCGTGTGGCTGGACCGCCGCTGATCGCCTCCAGTGGCCCGGGAGTCTTTCAACTCCCGGGCCACGCTTTACTCGTTCAAAAAATACACCTTGTTCACAATCATCCAGCGTTCATTGATTTTCAGAAACGACAGATAATCCGTGAACCGCATGCCGACGTAATCATCAATGACTTTCACGGCGGCGGCGTCACCCGTTATGTCGACGCTAACGATTTGCCAGAACGGTTCGACCTCTTTGGCCGCCGGGCCTTCGGCCTTGATCGCGCTGATAAAGTCCTCCAGCGATAACCATTCCAGCTTTTGTTGAAAGTGACCGATGATGCGACAAGCGGGATGAAAAGCCTGTCGCAACAACGCTTCGTCCGCGAAAACCATGCCCTCCACGTAGTGGCGCACCACAACGCTGATGTGTTCCTTGTCCATCGATTGAGCCGTCATGTCATACCTCCAACTGACTCATCCCACCTGAAAAGTCTAGCACTGCGCCCCGGACATTCTCCGGCGGTGGACAGAGTGATGAGGGCGCCTAACCGACGATATCGATCAACTGCTCGCGCTGCGCACCGGTCAGCATCGGCCCGAAACCGGCGCCGGCGTTGTCCGCCATGTAGCGCGGGTTGCCGGTGCCAGGGATTACGCAGGTCACCGCTGAATGCGACAGCAGGAACTTCAGCGCCATTTGCGCCCAGCTGTTGACCCTCACGTCCGCCGCCCAGCGCGGCAAGGATTTGTCCTTCAAGCGCGTGAGCAGGTTGCCGCCGCCGAACGGCCGATTGCAGATCACCGCCACCCCGCGTTCACGACACAGCGGCAGGATGCGTTTCTCGACGCCACGATCATCCAATGCATAGTTGATCTGCAAGAAATCCAACGGCTCGGCCTTGAGCACTGCTTCGACCTCGTCATACGCCGACGCCGTGTAATGGGTGATGCCGATGTAGCGGATGCGCCCTTCTTCCTTCCATTTACGCAAGGTCGGCAAATGGGTTTGCCAGTCCAGCAGGTTGTGGATCTGCATCAGATCGATGCGATCGGTTTGCAGCAACTTGAAGGACTGCTCCATTTGCGCGATGCCCTCTTCACGGCCCTGGGTCCAGACTTTGGTGGCCAGGAAGGCCGGTGAACGCGGCTCATGAATTGACAGCAATTCACCGGTCGTCTCTTCCGCCCGGCCGTACATCGGCGAGCTGTCGATCACCGTCCCGCCCTTCTCGAACAACGCACGCAGAACCGCAGGCAACTGCTTATAGGCAGGGCTCGATGGCTCGACATCAAACCCGCGATAGGTGCCCAACCCGACGATGGGCAATGGTTCGGAACTGGAAGGAATGGCGCGGGTCAGCATGGTCTTGCCTCCTGTTTCCTTCGACGGCGTGGTTGCAGCAAAGGCTGGGCCGAAGGTGAAAACCGCCGAAGCAGCGGCAGCCAGCGTGAGTATTTGGCGACGCGTGTATTCATCAGTGTGGCTCATGGAATGGCCCTTCCACCTTTTTGCTTTCAGCCCTTTGTCCCTGGCGCCTGGCCAGCCACAGGCATAACCAGCCCCACAGCCCGGCAAACGGCACGATCATCAGCGCCACCAGACCAAAACCGGCGCCCAGAGCCGTCAGACCGACCGACAACCAGCCACTGGCAGCATCTCCACCGCGGTACACCAGGGTTTCGATCACATTCTTGGCCTTGTACTTTTCCTCGCGGCTCACCACGGTCCACAACACTTCGCGCGCCGGCCGCACGATGGCGAACTCGACCGCACGACGCAGCCCCTGCGCCAGAGCGACGGTGGCGGGCACGGGCGTCAGGGCCATGGCGGTAAACGCCACAATCGTCGCCAGAGGCAACGCCACCAGCGCCCCGCCGACACCGACCAGACGAATCAACGGCGCGGTCAGCAGCAGTTGAAAGATTAAGGTCAGCGCCGACACGATCAAATCGACCACGGCGAAGAATTGCGTCCGGCTGGCCACATCAGCATAGCTACCCGCCACAATCCGTCCCTGCTCGAAATACAACAAGGTTGCGGCGCTGGTGTGCAGCAGCATGAACAACACCAGCCCCAGCAGATAAGGCGAACACACAATCAACGTGATCCCGGCCAGTATGCTGCCGCCCATGCGTCGATCATCCAGCAAGCGGCTACCGGACTGCGATTGGGTCCGGGAGAGCAGCGCCCGATAGCAGCGCACCGCGACTTCCAGCAGCAGCGCCGCCGCGACGGTCAACGCCACCGGGCCCAATCGCGTGGCCATGGTCGCGGCCAGCAACGGCCCGATGAACGTGCCCAGGGTGCCACCCGCCGCGATGAACCCGAACAGCCGCCGTCCTTGTTCGCTGGAAAACCGGTCGACCAGCACGCTCCAGAAAATGCTGACGATGAACAGGTTGTAAATGCTGATCCAGACAAAAAACACCCGCCCGACGGCGACCGGCGCGATGTGATTGGCGATCAACACACCAAACACCAGCATCGACGCGGCGATCACGCGATAGATCAGCGGCACGAAACGCGTCGCCGGCAACCGCGACGCCAGCGCGCCAAACACCGGGACCATCAACAGCATCACCACGAAGGTCGCCGTGAACAGCCACTGCAATTTGTCGGCTCCGCCCTCAAGACCCAAGGCATCGCGCAACGGTCGCACCAGGTAATAACTGGCCAGCACGCAGAAATGGAACGAGAACCCCAGCATCAGGGCGGTTCTTTCGCCGGGTTGCACGTTGAGCCACTTTGCAGCGATGGGCATGGGCGCCCTCCTCTGTAGCCGGGCTCGGTGTGCCCCGCTACCGATGAACTAAACTCTGGCTCCGATCCAGTGGATTGGGTTCTTCAGCCCAGAGCCGTCAATGTCGCCCACTAAAGTTAGCCGAATGCCACGAACCCTGGTGTTAATCGTCGTCATCCTTGCCGCGTTGTACCTGGCGCTCTGTGCGGCGCTGTTCGTGTTTCAGCGCGCGTTGATCTACTTCCCGCAGCCCAGCGCCATCGAGACACCCGAAACGCTGCTCAAGCTGACGGTAGACGATGCGGACGTGCGGGTGTCGGTCAGGCCCCACGACGGGCCGAAGGCGTTGATCTATTTCGGCGGCAATGCCGAGGATGTCTCTCGCAACCTGCCCGGGTTCGCCCAGGCTTTCCCGGACCATGCGATCTATTTGCTGCACTATCGAGGTTTCGGGGGAAGCTCGGGCTCGCCGTCGGAGGAGTCGATTCAGCGCGATGCCATGACCTTGTTTGACAAGGTCTACGACACTCATCCGCACATCGCCGTGGTCGGACGCAGCCTCGGTTCGGGCGTCGCCGTGCGCCTCGCCAGCCAGCGCCCGGCCTCCAGCCTGATTCTGATCACGCCCTACAACAGCCTGGAAGACCTCGCCGTGCGCCAGTTCCCGTGGTTTCCGGTGAAGTGGTTGCTACAGGAGCGCTTTGAATCATGGAAGTACGCGGCGCACATCACGATACCGACGCTGCTGATCGCGGCGGAGCACGACGAAGTCATACCGCGTTCAAGCACCGAGCAGCTCTACACGCATTTCGCCAAAGGCGTGGCCACACTGCGGGTCATACCGGGGGTGGGCCATAATTCCATTTCCGAGAGCCCGGAATACCTCAAGCTGTTGGGCGCTGCGCTGTGAACAACCCCACACCGCGAGGCTGCGCTCCGGCCCTGTGGCGAGGGGGCTTGCCCCCGTTGGGCTGCGAAGCAGTCGCAGATCGGCAAAAGCGATTTGCCTGATAAAACACGGTGCCTGGGTTGGGACTGCTGCGCAGTCCAACGGGGGCAAGCCCCCTCGCCACAGGAGACAAACGCAGCCTCGCAGGTTCTGCAGCTGCTACACAGTACGAGAGGGAGTGAGTCATAGAGACCATCGATCACTTGGTCATCAACAGTGATTGGACGGATTGCCCGCACGCTCTTTAGCCTGCGCCCGTTTTCTCCATAGGCGGAACACCATGATCGTCAGAACAAAACCGACTTTCCTCAACATAGCGAGTGCGATCAAGGGCTCAATCGCGAAAAAGATCGCCCTGCGCTGCCTGATGGTGACACTGCTCGCTTCGGGCATCGTGCTCGTCGAGACATTGCATCCAAGTTACTTCTCCAAGGTCAGCGCGACGCCCTTCACACTGCTGGGTTTGTCCCTGTTTTGCAGCAGGTCGGCCAGCAGCGCTCGACACTCAGCGAGTCCGGGGTGATCAACGAATGGCGCTACACGATCATGAGCAATCACCTGGCGCACCTGACCCAGGCCGTGTGTGAACGCATCAAACACACGCCGCTGCCCTTCGCGATGGCCGAACCGCTGGGATGGCTGACACCGATTTTCACCGCGATTGTCAGCTATATATTTTTCGGTCTGGATGCGATTGGCGATGAACTGGAAGACCCGTTTGGTCGCGACGAAAACGACCTGCCCATCGACGCAATCGTGCACAACATCGAGCGGGAAATTCTTGCAGCGCTGGGAGAAACACAGCTGCCTCCAGCACTCGAAGCGGTGGATTTCGTGTTGGAGTGAAGCAAAGACTCAAACCTCATAGAAGTCGCGATACCACTGCACAAATTGCCTCACGCCCGCTTCAACCTCCACGTGAGGCGAGAAGCCGACCCAGTCTGCCAACGCCGACACATCGGCCCACGTCTTGATGACATCACCCTGTTGCATCGGCAAATAGTTGCGCTGAGCTGTTATGCCCAATACGGTTTCCAGGCATTCGACAAAATCGAGCAACGCGACCGGTTGACCACGCCCGATGTTGAAAATCCGGTTGACGCCATTAGCCTCCTTGTCCGGGACCGGCGGCTTTGGAAGCAACCGGGCGATGCCTTCGACAATGTCGTCGATATAGGTGAAGTCACGCGCCATCTGGCCATGGTTGTAAATATCAATCGGCCGGCCCTTGAGCATCGCTTCGGTGAACGTGAACAGCGCCATGTCAGGACGTCCCCAAGGCCCGAACACGGTAAAGAAACGCAGGCCGCTGGCGCGAAGACCGTAGAGATGGCAGTAGCTGTGAGCAAGCAGTTCATTGGCGCGCTTGCTGGCGGCGTACAGCGAAACCGGTTGATCCACCGGGTCGTCGACGCTGAACGGGAGTTTGCTGTTGGCGCCATACACCGAACTGCTCGACGCATAGATCAGGTGCGCAGGCCGATAGTGTCGGCAGGCTTCCAGCACGTTCAGGAATCCCACCAGATTCGATTGTGCATACACATCCGGGTTATCCAGCGAGTAACGGACCCCCGCTTGCGCCGCCAGATGCACGACCTCGGTGAACTCACTGTCTTTGAATAACGCCATCAAGGACGGTTTATCGACAATATCCATCGCCTGAAAACGGAAACCGTGCAATTCGCTCAGTTGCTTGAGCCGAGCGTGTTTCAATTCCACGCTGTAATAATCGTTGAGGTTGTCGATACCAACAACTTCTCGCCCTTCCAGGCACAATCGTTTGACCGTGTGATACCCGATGAAACCTGCCGCGCCAGTCACGAGAATAGTCATAATGCCGCCCCCCTTGCCTAACTACAGGCAGTTAGTTATAGCGTTGCAATTGCAATGGATCCAGGTTTCATAACAGGCCCCATTATTGGGGAATCGTACCGGATTGTCCTGACCCTGCGACGACTACAAATAGCTAAAAAAGTTTAATCCGCTCGACGGAAAATAAATTGGCTTTAAAAACAATTGGTTGAGCACTACCGAATGCACTATTGGATGGAAGGCATGTTTTTTGACAAGGAACATTTGACAGTTTATCTAGAGTGGGCAATAACTACACAGGTCTGATGAAACAGAATACGAGTGCAGTTTGTTTGTTTATCGCTGCTTCCTCAGGCAACTTCTGAAGTCTTTGTTTTTTGCGGCCCCTTCGCAGGGACCGTGCGGTAGCTTTGTCTTCGGATAACGAATCAAGCCTTATATCCGACAGGCTGTCAGATATAGCGCAAACTCATTATCCTGCTGTTACACCCATGTAACACATTCTGACTCATTATTGACACACACCTTCTCACTTCACCTAAAAACAACAACTCTGTCTCGCTTAAATACTTCTCAGGCCTCAATAGAGCCACTGCCTGCCTAAACTTTCGATATTCACGGAGTTTACCAGCATGCCAGCAATCAATTCCGAACGCTCTAACTGGTACCTTCTACAGTGCAAGCCTCACCAGGATGAACGTGCCCGCCTCAACCTGCTTCAACAAAACTATGTGGTATTTCACCCTCAACTGTTGAGTGAACGCGTGATTCGCGGCAAACAACAGCGAGTGCAGGAATCCCTCTTTCCCGGGTATCTGTTTATCCATCTTGGCGGTAATGACAACTGGGCGCCCATACGCTCCACTCGGGGCGTCAGTCGTTTCGTCGAATTCAATCATGGTCCTGCGACGGTGGCCGAGAACGTCATCGAGCATCTGCGTGCGCGCTGTTTCGAATCCTCGATATCCCACGATGACCCGCCCCTTACGCCCGGCGACCACCTGCAAATAATCCGCGGCCCACTGTCGACACTCGAGGGGATTTTCATCACCTCGCATGGAGCTGAGCGCGTCATGATCCTGATGCAGTTTCTTAATCGGGACCAGGCGATCTGCGTGCCGTTAAATGACCTTGAACGTCAGCACCCCTCGTTTCAACCCAATATCTGACTGATAGCTTATTCCAGGAGCCAGGACATGGCCTTGAACTCACGCTGCCCTTTTGCACTGATCATGGCCTCTCTCTACCCTGGAATGGCCTGGAGTATTGATCCGGCACCTATTGATGTCTACGGGTTCGATTTCACACCCACCTTTCTGTTTTCAGAAAGCTATGACGATAACTTTCGAGAACTGGAGAACAACAAACAGTCCTCGATGATCACGAAGCTGGCGCCCTCCTTCGAACTCAAGGCCGAAGACCGCAACAGCGCCACCCGACTGATCTGGCAGCCCACCCGCTACATTTACCACGACGAGTCGGATGCCTCGAACACCGCACAACGGGTGCGGGCGGACAGCATCATGGAGTTCACCGACCGGCACCGTCTGAAGCTCGAAGCCGAATACCGCAAGTGGGAGCGCACCGAGGACACGGCGGTCGAAGACGTCAACGACAAACTCAACAACAAAAAAGTCGGCGGCCTCTATACCTATGGCGCCAAGAGCGCTGACAACCAGATCGATTTCGGCGCCAGTTACGCGGAACTTCGCTACGACAACGCCGACGGCGTCAATGACGACAAAGAGCGCAATACCACCGCCCTGACCAGTACCTGGTATCACCGCATCGGTAGCAATACCCGTGGCCTGCTCGAGTACGACCACACCAATTTTGACTATCTGGAACCCAACAGCCCGCGTAGCAGCAAATCCAACGCGGTACTTGCCGGTGCCGTCTGGGACGTTACCGCAAAGACCACCGGTAAAGTCCGTGTCGGTTATGAGAAAAAGGACTTCGACAGCAGCGAATCCAAAGACCTCGACAACCCCACGTGGCAAGTGGACTTGCAATGGAAGCCCCGCACTTATTCAACGTTCACCTTTGTGGCCCGCCAGGCCCTTGCCGAGGGCGACGACGGTGCCGATGCCGTCAAGTCCACCTTCACCCAGGTCGGTTGGCGCCATGGCTGGACCGAACGGATCACCACGGTGGCACAAGCCGGGTACGGTCGTTATGTCTACGAAGGCCAAAGCCGCACGGACGACTTACAGGACTACCACCTGGCCATGGTGTACGCGATGCGCCGATGGCTGGATATCGAACTCGGCTATCGGTTCCGCGATAACGACTCCGATGCCGACAACGAAAGTTTTACCCGCAACGTGGTTCAGATCAGTTTTAACGTAAGCCTCTAAGAGGGTTTCGACATGAACTCACATACGCTTGGCTTGTTGTTCGCACTGGCGGTTGTACCCAATACGTATGCAGCAGACCCCGGCACTCAATACAAACTGGCCGCTGGCGATGTCTTGCGCATCATCGTGTTCGGCGAGCCGGAGCTGAGCATTAAAAAAATCCGCCTCAGCGATGCCGGCACATTTTCCTATCCGTTCCTGGGTGAGATTTCCGCAAAGGGACTCACACCCGGCCAGGTCGAAAAGATCATCGTCAACGGGCTTAAACAAGGCTATCTGAACGACCCGAAAGTCAGCTTGAGCCAGATCGAATACCGCTCGTTCTATATCAACGGCGAAGTGAAAAAACCCGGCAGCTATCCCTTCATACCCGGATTGACCCTGGAAAAAGCCATCGCTCTGGGTGGTGGACTGACCGAACGAGCCTCCATCAAACGCGTGACCATCTTGCGCGGTGATGACGGCCCGACCCTCACCGATGAGGTCACACGAAACACCACGATTGCCCCCGGCGACACCATTTCCATTGCACAAGGCTTTTTCTAATCATGGACAACAGCCCTAGCACCTACGTCGAACGTCCTCTGCAAACGCATCTGCATCAGCAGTACAGCGAAGACAAGGACACCATTGATCTTCTAAAACTCTGGAGGGTGATCTGGCGCGCCAAATGGAGCATCGGATGGTTCGTCCTGCTGAGCGGTGTGCTGGCGGCCGTTGTGGTCTCGAACATCACCCCGCAATACATCGGCAGCACCACCTTGCTGTTCAACGATAAAACACCGCCGCTAATGTCCTTCCAGCAAGTCAAGGACTCAGGCAGCAACGCCACTGATTACTTGCAGACACAACAAGCGCTCCTGCAATCGCGGGACCTTGCCGAACGAGCGGTGAAAAAACTCGAGCTGACGACCCACCCGGTCACCGACCCGCGCCAGCAACCGAAGCCATGGTTCACGCCGCGCAAATGGCTGGCCGACCTGGACCTTGATCAATGGATCCCGGGACTGGGCGGCGTGTTGAAGCCGGTGAAAGCTACGCCAAGTGAAGAAGATGTCTTCAATGAGGTCACGCAGAACCTCATGCTGCACACCAGCGTCAAGTTCGTCGGCAAGAGCCAACTGCTCGAAATCGAGGTCGAGCTGCCAGACCCTGTCCTGGCGGCAGCGGCGGCCAACGCGCTGGCCCGTGGCTTTACCGACAGCCAGCTCGACACCAGCGAAAAGTCCTCGCAGACCACCACCGCCTGGATGAACACACGACTGGTCAAGCTGCGCGACAACCTGCGTGTTGCCGAGAAAAAGCTTCAAGGCTATCGGGAGGAGCAAGGCCTGGTGGACGTTGGCGGGGTTGCCACCATCAGCGCCAACGAACTGGAAATGACCGGCAATCGCATGGTCGATGCCCGTCGCAACCGCGCTGAAGCCGAGAGTGAATACCGGCAGGCGAAAGCCCTGAGCAACGGCGACCTGAGCCGACTCTCTAGCGTACCGGCGGTTTTGAGTAACCCGCTGGTCCAGCAATTCCAGGCGGATCGGGCCAAGGCGCAAGCCAAGGTCGATGAACTGTCGGGACGCTATGGTCCGAAACACCCCAGCCTGATTTCCGCACAGTCGGAATTGCGCGCCGCCACCACCAGCCTGCAATTGCAGGTGCAGCAGGTCGTCGCCGGGATCGAACGCCAATACCAGCTGGCCTCGGCCAGTGAAGCTTCGCTGCGCCAATCCTTCAACAGCAACAAGGCGCAGATCCAGGACATCGCCCGCAAGGAATTCCAGTTGCGCGAGTTCCAACGTGAAGTCGACAGCACCCGCGCACTGTATGAAACCTTCGTCACCCGCTTGAAGGAAACCGCGGCCACCGCCGACATGGACTCCACCAAAGTGCGCATTGTCGACCCGGCGATTGTGCCTGTGGAAGCGAGCAAGCCCCGTAAAACATTGATTGTGGGGATCGTCGGGTTAGTGGCAGCGGTGATCGGTGTCGCGTTGGCGCTGCTCTTCGACAGCCTGAGCAACACCTTTAAAACCGACGAAACGATTGAAAGCACGCTTAACATTCCTCTGCTCAGCGTGGTGCCGTTGGTGATGAAGAAAAGTCGTCGGCAACTGGCGCGCTTGTTCGAAGACAACGACAACCCGCGCTTTTCCGAGACCATTCGTAATCTGCGCACCTGGCTGATGTTGCAAAGCAGTGAAATGCCGTCGCAGGTGGTACTCGTGACATCGACCGTCGCCGGTGAGGGTAAAAGCACCATTGCCACCAACCTGGCCAGTTCGCTCACTTCGCTGGAGCGAGTGTTGCTGATCGATGCTGACATGCGCCAGCCAACCCTTTCGCTGAACTTCGATTTTCCGCCTGACAGCCCGGGGCTGGCCAATGTCATTGCGGGCACCGCCAGGCTTGAAGACTGCATCGTTTCGGTGGGCAATCTGGACATGCTCCCGGCCGGTATGGTCATGCCCCTTTCGCGGGATCTGTTCAGCGCGCCGCGCCTGCCTTCCCCCGCCGAATCGCTTAACCCGTCACGCCAGCCTCCGCCGCAGGATCTGCTCAGCTCGCCGCGCATGGCGCGCATGCTTGAGGCGCTGAAGTCGCGTTACCGCCACATCATTATCGACTCACCGCCTGCGGAAATGATCAGCGATGCACTGTTGCTGGCCCAGCATTCGGATGCGGTGATCTATGTGGTCAAGGCCGACAGCACGCCGATCAGTCAGGTGCAGAGGGGCATTGCCATGTTGCAGCAGAGCCATGTGCCGGTATTTGGCACCGTGCTCAACCAGGTAGACCTGCGCAAGGCGCGCAAGTACGGCTACCACCATTCCAAGACGTTTTATAACTACGACTTCGCCCCCCGGTAACGGCCGACGTCCGAGCCTGTCGTTACCCCTTTTTCTGCCAACACAACACAACACAACACATCGCTTCACCTCTGCCGAGCTACGGAAAAGCCTGCGGGAGCCACGCCGTGCGCGTCCATCAGCGCTGATGCATTAATTCTGCCTTGAGGTTAAGCCCATGACTCCTCTCTATACCGCTCACATGACACACCGCCGAGGCCTGACGTTCTGGGGGCAGTGGTTGTGTGCGCTGACGCTGGCGACTTCACTGCTGATGCTGCTCGTGTATTGGCGCGTTGGCAGCCTGACCAGCGAATACCGCATCCTGATGATTCTGACGGTGCTCGGCTCGGTGCCGATCTACAGCGTGATGCAGGTTTACCACAAGCGTCATGGCCTGGTGGTCGGGCTCGGCCGCTTACTGGCCGGCTGGTTGATCCTGCTAGCCGTTCTGGCGGCTATTGCCTTCATTACCCAGACCAGCGCGATTTACTCGCGCCAGGTCATCGTGGTCTGGGCGGTGCTGGGTTTCCTCGTCCAGGCGATGAGTTTTCTGCCACTGCATTACTTCGCCCGACTGCACTCGCGGATGGTCTGTAACGAGCGTCGTTCAGTGATCATCGGAACCTGCCCGACCGCCCATGAGCTGGCGAAAAAACTCTCCAGACCGAACCGCGCGCTGGCACTGGGGTTCATCGCCGCAGCCGATGACAGCGGCCCGGCCCCCAGCATTCTGCCGCTGCTCGGCCACGTTGACGCCATCCGCGAAATCATCACGCGCCTGGAGGTACGCCGCGTCTACATTGTCCTGACGATGGCGCATGCCGCCACCATCGAAGCGCTGTACATCGACCTGCTGGACATGAATGTCGATGTGGTGTGGATCCCGGATTTCGGCAGCATGGTATTGCTCAACCATTCGATCTCGGAAATCGAGCGAATGCCTGCGATTTACCTCAACGAGAGCCTGATCAGCTCGCACCCCGCCAGCCTGTTCTGCAAGGACCTGTTCGAACGCAGCCTGGCCGCCGTGGCCATTATTGTGCTCAGTCCGTTGCTGTTGGTGGTGGCGGTCATCGTCAAGCTGACCTCCGCAGGCCCTGTGCTGTTCAAACAGAATCGTCACGGTTGCAACGGTGAAGTGATCAAGGTCTGGAAGTTTCGCTCGATGCACGTCCATGACGATCTCGACGTGCATCAGGCCACCCGTGACGATGACCGCGTCACACCGTTTGGCCGCTTCCTGCGCCGCAGTTCCATCGACGAACTGCCACAACTGTTCAACGTATTGTTCGGCCAGATGGCCCTGGTCGGGCCTCGCCCGCATGCCGTCACCCACAACGTTTACTACACCGGCAAGGTTCACGCCTACATGGCCCGGCATCGCCTCAAGCCGGGCATCACCGGGTTGGCCCAAGTGACCGGCCATCGAGGCGAAACCGAGACGGTGGAAAAGATGCAGCTACGCGTCGCCCAGGACCTCAACTACATCAACCAATGGTCGCTCTGGCTCGACATCAAAATCCTCATCAAGACCCCCTTCACGTTGTTCTCGAAAAACATCTACTGACCCCTGCCCCCTCGTTGATCACTGTCACGCCGACCCGAGGTTTGATCATGAATGTGAGCGTATTTGGTATTGGTTACGTGGGCCTTGTCCAAGGCGCCGCACTGGCAGAGGTCGGGCACAGCGTGCTCTGCGTCGATATCGACGCTGCCAAGGTAGAGGCCCTGAAGGAAGGGACGCTGCCCATTTACGAGCCCGGCCTGAAAAACCTGGTCCGCGACAATTACCACAGTGGGCGACTGCAGTTCGGCACCGACCTGGCGAGCGCCGTTCACCATGGTGATGTGCTGTTGATCGCGGTCGGTACGCCGCCTGACGAAGACGGCTCGGCAGACCTCAGCTATGTGTTGAGCGTGGCACACACCATCGCGCTGAACATGGACCGTCACCACATCATCGTCAACAAATCCACTGTGCCGGTGGGCACCGGCGACCTGGTGCGCGCGTGCATCGAGCAGGTGCTGGCCGACAACGATCGCAGCGACCTGACGTTCGATGTGGTCTCCAATCCGGAGTTTCTCAAGGAAGGCTGCGCGGTCGACGACTGCATGCGCCCGGACCGGATCATCATCGGCACCGACAGCACGCACGCCGAAAGCGTCATGCGGGAACTGTACGAACCGTTCAATCGCAACCGCGAAAAAATCATCGTCATGGATGTTCGCAGCGCCGAACTGACCAAGTACGCCGCCAATTGCATGCTGGCAACCAAGATCAGCTTCATGAACGAAATGGCCTGCCTCGCCGAAAAACTGGGTGCTGATATCGAGCGGGTGCGCCACGGCATCGGCTCCGACCCACGCATCGGTTATCAATTTATCTACCCGGGCCTCGGCTATGGCGGTTCGTGCTTTCCCAAAGACGTGAAGGCCCTGATACATGCCGCCACCCACGTCGACTTTGACGCCCGGCTGCTCAAGGCCGTCGAGGCACGCAACCACGACCAGAAAGCCAGCCTGTACAGCAAGATTTTCAATCACTTTGACGGTGACCTTCGCGGCAAAACCTTTGCCCTGTGGGGGTTGAGTTTCAAACCCAACACCGACGACATGCGCGAAGCCCCCAGCCGGGTATTGATGGAGGCTTTGTGGCAGGCCGGCGCCAGCGTGCAGGCGTTCGACCCCAAAGCCATGGAAGAAGCCCAGCGCATTTACGGTTCGCGTGACGACATGTCCCTGGCCGGCACCAAGGAGGCCGCCCTGAAAAATGCCGACGCGCTGATCATCGTCACCGAGTGGCAATCGTTTCGGGCGCCGGATTTCGACTTGCTGAGTCAGCGGCTCAAGCAACCGCTGATTTTTGACGGACGCAACCTGTTCGATCCGCAGCGTATGAGCACACGCGGCTTCACCTACGTATCCGTGGGCCGAAAGACCCTTCCAGCCCTTTGAGCGGAGCCGCGCCATGATCAGGCTGGAATTAGTCGGGCAATTCTCACCGAAGTTACTGGAGGCCAACCAGGCCTATTCCTTCATCAACTTTGCGTCCATCGGCAGTGTCTTCGAGCAGGCCCCGGGCGCCGTCACTTATTTTTGCGACGGCATGCTGATGTCGACATTCATGTCGCGTGTCACCGGCAGGAGGATCGGACGGGTCAGCTTTGATTTCACGTCCATCGCCGACCTTGTCCTGCGCAGCGCCGAGCAACAGGGTAAGCGTGTTTATTTCGTCGGGGCCCGGCAAACGGAACTGGAACTGTTCGTCAGCAAGATCAAGGCCCTTTACCCGCGGCTGACCCTCGCCGGTTACCACAACGGTTACTTCAATGCGTCCCAGGCCGAGGGCATTCGGGCCGACATCTGCCGCAGCGAAGCGGACATCCTGATCGTGGGCCTGGGTGCCGGACTGCAAGAGCAGTTCGAGCAGGACGCGTTGCGAGCGGGGTTTCGCGGTGTCGCCTTCACCTGTGGCGGGTTCATTCGCCAGGAAGCCCTGGCCACGCACAACTATTACCCGGCGCTGATCAATCGCCTGCATATGCGCGCGTTTTATCGCATGTATCGCGAGCCCCATACGATCAAACGCTACCTCATCGACTACCCGAACAACTTTGTGCACCTGTTGGCGCTCATCGCGTCACGCAAAGTCGCCATCAGCGTTGAGGAATGACCATGCACATTCTGTTTATTCTCAAGGATTTCAAGGCGGGCGGCGGCGTAGAGCGCGTCCAGCAACGGCTGTCCGAGCAGTTTCTCAAGGATGGCCAGCGCGTGAGTTTTTTCGTCATGAACGGTGAGACGCCGGACACTGAAGGCGATCAACGCCACAACAACGGCGGTGGGAGCGGCATCGTCGGCCTGCTCAGGTCGATCGTACTATTGCGCCGGCTCATTCGTCGTGAGGACGTCACCCACCTCATTTCCGCCAAGGAACAGGCCAACATCTGCACCTGGTTCGCAACCTTGGGCAGTGCCTGCAAAGTCATCTATAGCCGGCACATTACGCTTGATTGCACTGAGCAGAAAACCGGCCCTTCAAGCCTGCGCCTGCTCTATGCCTTGTACCTCTGCGGCAGCGGAAAAGTGGTGACGGTCTCCACGGTACTGCGCCAGGCTCTCGTCGACTTACTCCCATGGGGCCAGCAGCGAGTTCGCTATTGCCCCAACGCGGTCATTACCGAACAACTATTTCAAGCCTCACAGGCGCCGCTGCCCGCCGGGTTACCCGGCGACTACTGGTTGGGCCTGGGTCGGCTGGCGGAGCAGAAAGGTTTTCACCTGTTGCTCGATGCTTACGCCCTGGCGTTGCACCGCCAAGCGCTGCCGGATTTGGTGATCGCCGGCGACGGCCCCTTGCGCGACGCACTGACTGCTCAGGCGCATCGCCTGGGCATCGTGCACCGGGTGCACTTTACCGGATTCCTGAGCAACCCCTATCCACTGCTCAGGCATGCACGCCTGTTCATTCTGAGTTCCCTCCATGAAGGCATGCCGACCGTACTGATCGAGGCGTTGGCATTGGGTACGCCCGTGCTGGCATGCGACTGCGAGACAGGCCCCAGAGAACTGCTGGACAACGGCCAGCTTGGCCAACTGGTCAAGGCCAACGACATACCGGCATTGGCCAATGGAATGCTGCGAAGCCTGACATCACGGGATCACGTTGCTCCAAGCGAAAAAATGGTCACCGACGCCATCCGCCCGTACACCAGCCAGCACGCGGCGCAGGCGTATTACCAGGTATGGAACCAATGAAAAAATTGCTGATTATCCTGCATGACCTCAGCGCGGGCGGGGCTGAAAAAATGATGACGCGCCTGGCCGGAGCGCTGGTCGACGCAGGCAATGACGTGACGTTGTTGATGCTTACCGGCGGCGGCATCAATGCGGCGCACCTCGACCCACGCGTCAAAAAGGTTGAATTGCGCAGCCCGCGCAGCTTTCGTGCGGTGCCGGCACTCGCGCGATTTCTTCGCGCCAATCGCTTTGATGCGCAACTGGCGGCCCTCACTCACGTCAACGTGGTGGCGATCGCCGCAGCCGTGCTGTCCGGCACGCTGGCACGGCTGCACGTCAGCGAGCGCAATGCCTTTTCCCATGACAAACACGTTAACCCCGACTTTATGGTGCGGGTTGCGTATCTGGTGGCCCCGCTGCTGTATCGGCTTATTCCCAACCCGGTGATCTGCGTCTCGCGCGGTGTCGCCCAGGACCTGGTCGATACCACCCTTGCGCGCCGTCAGGACGTGACCATTGCCGACAACCCGGTACTCGACAACGACTTCCGCGACAAGACGCCGGGGCTGCCCAGCCACCGCTGGCTGCTGGAAAAGTCCAGCGCGGTGATTGTCGCCGTGGGTCGCCTGGCATCGCAAAAAGGCTTCGACACCTTGATCACAGCGTTCGCCGCGTTGCCGGATAGCAGCGTCCGTTTGATCATTTTTGGTGAAGGCACACTCAGGGTTCGATTACTTGATCAGGCACGCACATTGGGCGTCGCCGATCGCGTCGACCTGCCGGGTTACACCCATGATCCCCTCGCAGAAGTGGCGGCGGCCGATTGCTTTGTGCTGTCGTCACGCTTCGAGGGCAGCCCCAATGCGCTGGTAGAGGCCTTGTCCACGGGCACGCCGGTGGTGGCGACCCGCTGCCCCCATGGTCCCCAGGACATCTTGATCGGCGGCCTGGTTGCGCCGCTCGTCGCCGTCGACGACCCGCTCGCACTGGCGCAGGCGATTGCCCTGCAACTCTCCACACCGCGGAATTTGCAGCGTCATTCCCGCGTTGAGGCGGCCGCCCGCTTCATGAATGCCAGCGCGGTGCAGACCTACCTCGCCGCGATGCTCGGGAGCCCATCATCATGAAACCACTGGAGATTAGATATTCGACGTTACGCGATGGCTTCACCTTGTTCGGCGTGCTGTTTTACATCCAGGTGATCACGTTTGTCCTCGGACTGGGTGGCGCATCCAGCTTCGGCGACATCGGTAAAGACCTCGAAGGCAACGTCGCCAACCAGATCTGCGGCCTCATCACACTGTTGGTGCCCTTGTTCTTCTTCATCCGCAACAAGGTGTTCCTCAGCAAAACCTTTTACCGCAGCAACTTCTTTCTGCTGGTGTTCATGCTCTGTGTCATCGCATCGATCAGTTGGTCCTACGACCCGATACTGAGTTTCAAGCGGTTTATCGCGATGCTCAGCGTGGTATTTTTTGCCGGTTTCATTGCCTATAACTACCCGCTTGAAAAAATCACCTTCATGCTCGGCTGTGCCATCGGCGTGGCGGCGTTGATCGGGTTGATACTCGCCGTGGTCATGCCTGACGTCGCGTTCTTATCCGGAGGTATCCGCGACGGCGCATTCAAGGGGATCTTTACCGAAAAGAACGCCGGCGCACGGCTCAACGCGATCGCCATCCTGCTGTTGCTGCCGATGATCCGCCAAGGCAACCGCTTGGCCCTCTTCTGCTCGTTTTTTTCACTGATCGCCATCCTGCTCGCCCAGTCGGCGACCGGCGTGGCATTGATCGTTTCCGGTACGGTGAGCTACTGGTACTTCCTCACCCTGATCCGCTTACGTATCAACCGCTCGCAGTGGATGTTCTTCGGTTGCACGCTGGTGTTCCTGCTGGTTTGCCTGTTGCTGTACAACCACGTTGCGTGGCTGCTGGAGATCGCCGGTCGCGATCCGTCACTCACTGACCGCACGTTGATCTGGGAGCTGCTCGCGCCGTTTGTCGACCAACAATGGCTCAAGGGTTACGGCTTCGGCGCCTTCTGGGCCAGTCCCGACGCCGATGCTTTCATCAATCGCTGGGGCTACATCGGCAACGCCCACAGCGGCTACATGGAGACCCTGCTCAACGGCGGCGTTATCCAGTTGACTGCGCTGGCGTTGCTGCTGGGCGAAGCGCTGTTCAAACAATACCGCGCCGTGACGGCAAACCAGGCGGCACAGTTTCGCGCCAGCGCCCTGGTGATCATCGGTTTGTTCGTCGTCACTAACTATGTGGCTTACGTAATCCCCAACTACCGCTCCGCCGAGTTTCTGGTGTTTTGCACCCTCGCCCTGTCCTTTCGGCGTCAACACGCGACCTACCCCGAATTATCACCGACAACCCTGCGCCAGCGTCCGTCTGGTGAGGGATTACCGCGCGACCCAGCCCAGGCGTAACAAAAGGAGAAACACCCGTGCCCAATCAAACCTCCCCTTCACCGCATTCAGTGTGCGTCGTGATACCGATGTACAACGGCGCCGGCAGCATCGAGCAAACGCTGGCGTCCCTGGCCGAGCAAACCCGACTGCCCGATCACGTCATCGTCGTCGACGACGGTTCCACCGATGACGGACCACAACGGGTCAAAGACTTCGTGGCGCCGTTTCGCCTGACGCTGTTGCAGCAAGCCAACGAAGGCCAAGCCAGCGCCCGTAACCACGGAATGCGGCACTCTCAAGAAACTTTTGTAGCGATGCTCGATGCCGATGACCAATTTCGCCCGCAAAAACTGGAGCTACAACTGGCCCTGTATGACGAACTCAGTCTTCAGGGCCGGCCGGTAGGGCTGATCGACTGCTACACGCAGGTCAACTACAGCGACGGCAGGCGGCAACTGGACGCCATTCGCAAGCACGGCATGCACTTCTACGATTTCATCCGCGCCAACGTCGTCAATGGCGTCTCCACCGCGCTGGTCAAGCGTGACGTGATGATGCAACTCGGCGGCTTCGATGCCGGCCTGCGTTACTGCGAAGACCGCTTCATGTGGACTCGGATTGCAGAACACTGGGAGATCCACACGGTGCCTCAGGTGTTGCTGGAGCGCACGGTCAACAGCGGCAACATGACCGCGCAACCGAAAAAGCACTACCAGAACAAGATCAGGTTCACCGAGGTGTACCTCGCCCGCTATGGCGCGCAGTTGAGCGAGCAGCAGAAGATCGAATTCGTGCTGGCCAATCACACCGACTTTCTCAATACCTTTTCCCGAGGCGGCGAGCATGTCGAGGTAATCGACGTGTACCAGCGAATGCTCAAACATTCCTGGCAAACACTGATCTTCGACCACGGTAAACCGACCTTGCGCTACCTCTATGCCCGCGCCAGAACATGGCGCAAGGCACCGGCGTCAACCACCGCTCATTGAATCGGTATCGGCCATGGCCAATCGTCGCCTCACTACCCTGGGCTGGATCTTCACCGAGAAATTCGGCCTGATCTTCCTGTCGATGATTACCTTCGTCGCGTATGCCAGGCTGCTGTCACCTGCCGAACTGGGTGTTGGCACGATCATCATTGCCATCGTCGAGTTGATCGGCCTGATTTATTCATCGGTTCTGGAAGACCCGCTGGTACGACTTGAGCGCCTGGAGGACAAGCACATCAGCACGGCCTTCTGGGCGGCGGTGCTCGTCAGCCTGGTGTCCATCGTCGTCATCTCGGGCGCAGCGATGCTGTACACGCCCGACCCGGTGTTGCAATGGATGACGGCGGTGGCCTCGGTGAAAATCCTGTTCACCATGATGGCGCGTGTCAATGTAGCGCAGATGCGCCGTAGCGGCGACTTCCGGACGCTGGCGTCGCGCACGTTATTGGGCAAGGTGTTTGGCGGCGTCGGCGGCATCGCTGTCGCGCTTTGGGGGTTGGGGGCCTGGGCAGTCATTGCCCAGGCACTGATCATGGAGTTCGTGGCCATCATCGTGTTGATGCGCGCAGACCCACGGCGCATTGCCTTTTACATTGACGGCCCGTTCCTGCGCGAACTGTTGAAGGCCGGCGCACCGGTTGCAATCAACTCACTGAGTTCTCAAACACTTCAGCGCGGGGTCAACGTGGTGCTTGGGATGACGGCCGGCGCGAACGCGGTCGGCATGTTCAACATGGCGATGCGCATCATCGATCTGCCACGCACTGCGATTTATAACGGCCTGCTGAGCTATGCGCTGCCGGTGTTCGCCCGGCGCAGCGCAGAGCCGTTGCGACTGCTCGGGATCATTGGCGACTCAACCGCCGTGAGCGGCTTTCTGTTGACGCCGCTGTTCATGGGTATCGCGCTAACGGCGAACGACCTCATCCTGTTGATATTCGGCGCGAAGTGGGCCGAAGCCATTCCCCTGTTGCAAGTGCTGGCCTGCACGGCGGCCATTGGCAACACCGCCATGTACGCCACCACCGCACTGGTAGCGGTCAACCGCAGCCACCTCACGATCAGGGCTGAAGTAGTAACCACAGTGCTGGCGCTGGCGCTGGTCTACGGCTTCGGCAACGTTTATGGCGGCATGGCCGCGGCCCTCGCTCTACTGGCCCGGATGTTGATCATCACACCGTTGCAAATCCGCGGACTTAATGCGGCCATCGGTTACGGCTGGCGCCGGTTCTTCGACTCCAATTACCGCAGCGTGATTGCCTCACTCGTCATGGCAGCAACCGTCTTGTATGTGTCACCGCAGCTAGGTTTTCAAGGCTACCTGCACCTGATCTGCAACATCGTGGTTGGCGCGCTGAGCTATGCCGTGGCGTATAGCGTCATGCACCCGCGCTGGCCGCAAGAATTCAAATCGGTTTTCACCACCCGCTGAATTCAATCCCTGAGACAGGAAGACCTCACCATGCGCAAAACTACGTTGATTACTGGCGGGGCCGGCTACATCGGCTCCCATACCGCTTTGGCGCTCATCAATGCCGGGCACAATGTGCTGGTGCTCGACAACCTGTGCAACAGCTGTCGAGAGTGCATCGCGCGCCTTGAGCAACTGACCCAGACCCGGGTCGATTTCATCAATGGCGATATTCGCGACTCGATCCTGCTAGACGACATCTTCAGCCGCTATGACATCGATGCCGTGGTGCATTTTGCCAGCCTCAAATCCGTTGAAGAAAGCGTGCGCAAACCGCTGGACTACTACGCCAACAATGTCGCCGGCACGCTTAACCTGTGCCGGGCAATGGCTCGCAATAACGTATTCCGACTGGTGTTCAGCTCATCGGCGACGGTGTACGGCGAGCCCACACGAACACCGATTGCCGAAGATTTCGGCACCGGCAAACCGGTCAATCCCTATGGCCGCACCAAGCTCATGATCGAAGAGTTGCTCACCGATTTGTGCCACTCCGATCCACGCTGGAGCATCGGGTTATTGCGCTACTTCAACCCGATTGGCGCTCACGAAAGCGGGATGATCGGCGAAGATCCCAGAGGCCGACCCAACAATCTGTTGCCATGCCTGACACAGGTCGCCATTGGCCGGACACCCGAACTCACGGTGTACGGCAGCGACTATCCCACCGTGGACGGAACCTGCGTGCGTGACTACATCCACGTGGTCGACCTTGCCATCGGCCACCTCAAGGCGCTTCAGGTGTTGGAGCACCACAACGGCATCAATTTCTGGAACCTGGGCACTGGCATTGGCTACAGCGTGCTGCAGATCATCCATAGCTTCGAGGACATCACCGGCATCACCATTCCCTACCGCTTCGCCCCGCGACGCGAAGGTGACATTGCCAAATGCTGGGCCGATCCCAGCAAGGCCGGGCGAGAACTGGGCTGGAGCGCACAACGCGATCTTCAACAGATGATTGTCGATAACTGGCGGTGGCAGTCGTGTAATCCGCAGGGGTATCAGTCTTCATTCGAAATTCCAGCGCTGATTGCGGTCAAATGATGTTTAAAGGATCGCTGCTGGTAATGCTGCTGTCGATTTCGATGGCTTGCAACGCAGCACAAGCGTCCCCCGGTGCACCCAACACCGGGCTCGTGCTGTGGCTGGACGCGGCCGATGCGTCAACCATCACCCTGGATGCGCAGAACCGCGTCCAGCAATGGAAAGACAAATCAGGCAAATCCAATCACGCCAAAGTCGACGGTGCCGCCTCGCAGCCACAGCGGATGTTAAACGCCCTGAATGGTCATTCGGTTGTGCGATTCAGTGGCGTATCGGCGTTTCTGGGTAAAACCATCCGCAGCGCCAAAGGCCCTGTGACGGTATTGATCGTGTCCCGTCGACCGCCCGAACAAGCCGAGGTTGATCCCTGGCAACGCTTGTTCAGCTCAAGCCCGCAAAACGCCCACAACGATAACGTCTTGCCGAACTTCGCCATCAGTCTGCAACAGACCACCGCGTATGAACCGACCGTTTCCGTTCTGGAGCTTTACGATGTGCCGATTGGTCCGTATGCAGTCGGGCGCAATGCCGTCGGCAATGCCGATAACTTTCGCGGCGACATCGCGGAAGTGTTGGTGTACGACCGTGCGTTTGCCTCCCTCGCAGAACGCCAGCATGCATTTCAGTACCTCGCGGATAAATGGTCCGTTGCCATTCCCAAACAAGCCGATACCTGGACCCGTGTCGGACCACTAGGCACATTGCCGACCCGGACCAACGCCAATCTGCCGTTGTCCGATCAGACCAATGCCGGTCAGTGGACGCTCAACACGACACTGTCCGACGACTTCAATGGCACAACCCTCGACCGCACACGCTGGCACGTTAACAACGCCATAGGGAACGAGTCGCTCGGACGTAAACCGGCGCTTTACACGCCGAACAATGCCACCGTCAACAATGGCAACCTGAACATCGTCTTTCGCAAGGAAACCTTGCCGCAGAAGTACGTCAAACTCGGTTTCAAGGACTACACCTCAGCGATGGTGCGGACCCTTGAACGCGGCTTTTACGGATACTACGAAGCACGTGCCAAACCCATGAACTCCGCAGGCTCCAGCGCATTCTGGCTCGCGTGGACAGGCATGGCCGACAACGCCACCGAAATTGACATCTTTGAAATCGCCGGCAAGACCAAAGACGCGGCCCTGGACCGTTCGTACAACATGAATGCCCACCTGTGGGCCACGCCGCAAAGCACCGAGCACATCGCCGATGGCAGCGTCTGGATCAGTCCGTGGCGCCTGGCGGATGCGTTCCATATCTACGGCTTCGACTGGCAGCCCGATACCCTGCGTTGGTACGTCGATGGCGTGCTGGTCAGGGAATCGAAGAACAACCACTTCTTCTTTCCCATGGAGATCGTCTTTGACAGTGAGGCCATGTGGAAATGGTTCGGCGTGGTCGACGATGCTGACCTGCCCTCTACCTTCAGAGTCGACTACATCAAGGTGTGGCAACGGCGTCGATAGCCGTCCAGCCCTCGCCTGACTGACGTCGGGTCAGGTGATAGAAACGACCTGTTTATCCTGGCAGCGCCACCGTCCTGAACTTTCGTTCGACCGTATGGGTCGACCGAGTTCCAGCCCCCTCCATGCGACCGATGATTCCCGTACCGGGCGTCTCAACCGGCTCACGGGCGACGGTTAAAAAACAAGAATGGATGATAACGATGAATTGCCTTATCTGTGTCGGCGTAGCGGAACGCATTCAGTGTCAAGGCCCTTGGGAGGAAAGGGATTGCCCCGACTGCGGGCGCTATCGGGTTTCCGATGAGCTCCTTTTGACCTTGATGGATCAGGGTCAGATCTTCGATATAGACAAAACCAGACGCTGGCTCGACAGCCGACGCAAAAAAGAACGCATGACACCCTCAATTGAAGTCCACGAAGCGCTACTGCTGCTTTAGCGTTCAGCCCGGGTCAAATTTCAATCGGCAGCGTGGTCAGTTTTCAATAAGCGCTAACACGTCTGGAGCGCATAGACATGATCAAACGCCGACTGAAAGAACTGGATTTGCTGCGCTTCCTCGCGGCAATCGCAGTCGTGTTTTTTCACTACGCTTTTCGCGGGTATGCAAAGGGCGACATGTCTGTAATGCCCTACCCGTTATTGGCCGAGCCTGCCAAGTACGGTTATCTGGGCGTCGAACTTTTTTTCATGATCAGCGGATTCGTCATTCTGATGACCGCATCGAGCAATAATCTCAGGGTATTTTTTATATCCCGCGTTGTTCGTCTCTGCCCTGCTTTCTGGGTGTGCTGCACCCTCACGTTCCTGATCACGCTTGCCATCGGACAGCCAAGATTCACGGCTGATCTTTACCAATACATGATTAACATGACATTCCTTGGCGAATTGATGGGTGTGGCGCCGATTGACGGGGTCTACTGGTCCCTGTTTGTAGAAATCAAGTTCTATCTGATGATATCCATTCTGTTGGGCTTCAAGAAAATAGAAAAAATAGAGATCTGCCTCGTGCTTTGGCTGTTGATCTCAGCCACCGCAGAAGTACTCGCTTTTGAAAAGCTGCGCTCGATATTAATTACCGATTACGCGGCCTACTTCATCGCGGGCTCGACGTTCTACATTATCTGGGCCAAGGGATTCACAACGACACGTGTGCTCCTGTTGGCAGGTGCATTGGCATTGGCCAACTACACCGCCATTGTCTGGGCTAAATTGCTCGAAACAAAATATTCAACCGAATTCGATCTCCTGATCGTATGCAGCATGATTATTCTGTTCTTCATGACGTTTCTTTTGATCGCAACGAATAAAACGGCAGCCATAGGTGCGATGAACTGGACTGCATTAGGCGCGCTAACTTATCCACTTTATCTGTTACATCAAATGATCGGCTTTATGATCTTTAACATTGCTTATCCGGCGATGAACCCGCACCTGCTGCTTTGGGGCACCATCGTCTTGATGGTAGGTGCGTCTTATATTGTCCACAAAAAAATAGAAACCCCCATAGCCAGACAAATGAAAAAAATCCTTTCATTATCCTTCAAGCGTGTCGAGGCTGATTAGCGCCCCACTTGGACGGCAGACGACAGGCGTCGGGACCTTGTCTCCTGACGCCTGCCGACGCCCTTAAATCATCGGCGAACTGCTCACCACGCGCAGTGCCAACCCTTCATAGGCATCCAGGGTAATGGTGAAATCACCCTCAGGCGTGAGATCACCTTCGACTCGCTCGTTGATGATGTCGACCACCGGGCCCGGCGCGATGTTGGGCAGGTGCAAGGTTTCGGTGATCGGCGTCGAGCCGAAGTTCAGCGCGGTGATTTGCGTGCCTTTACCGGCCGGCAATTCGTGGACCATGACCAGCAGCCCTGGATGCTGCACATCCGGAATCAGAATCTGCCGACTGGCAGCGATATCGTAGGCGCGGCGCGCGGCGAGGATTCTTCTGAGTTGCGAGACAAAGGAATCCGGGTCTTTCAATTGGCTGGGCAGGCTGCCATACAAAGTCTTCGGACGTGGCATCAGACCCGCGGACAGCGGCGCATCCGGATTGAGGTCCACCAGATCGTAGGCGCCACGATGAATCCAGCGGGTGTCGCCGTCACCCATCAAGTGCTCGACCTGTTCGGCCGGCAACGGCAGCGCGCCGACCAGGTCCCAGCCGGACAGCGCAAACACGCCCGGTTGCATGGCGTTGTACATCACCAACAGCAAATGCACCTGGCGAACCTGTTGGATATCCGCCGCCGTCATCGCGTCGAGATCACGAATCCCCAGCGCTGCCGTGATGATGCTGGCGGTGGTGCAAGACACGCCATTGGTGACAAATTTCAGATTGTAGGGCGCGTGCTCGCCCGCCAGACGTTCGTACATCTGCTCGCGAATGTGTTCACGCAGGATGTTGCCCGGAAAGGTCTGGCCCTGGTAGAGGTAGGTGTCATGGGCGTGCAACGTCCAGAAATGCACCAGTTCCAGGGTCAGTTCGTCGTGGTTCTGCAAGGCATGGATCAGCGAACCCGGGTCAATGCCGAGGGTGTGCATCTGCCGCAGCATCAGGCGCAGGAACTCGGTATCGCCCATCAGCAACGCGTGCTGGTAGGCCGGTCGGGTGATGAAGTCATACGAGAGATCGGCGCCGCCATGGGACATGTTGGCGATGTCGTCGACGGTCAGGTTTAGCTCCTGGAAACTGAAACCGCCGGCCTTGCGGATCGCACCGGCCAGCAACTGGTTACCGGTGATCGATAACGGATGGCTTTCAGACCAGGCCGTGCCGTCGAGCTTGCGCTCCACGCCGAGGAATCCGTTGGCGTCCAGACGCAGGATTTTCGCGCCCATGACGTCAATGGCGTGCAGCGCATCGCCGATGATCATCTGCTGCGCGGCGAAGGTCGGGTCCAGCCAGTTCAGCGACGGCTGGCCTTCCTTGAAGTAATGCAGATAGACCCAGCGTCGCGGCTTGCCATCGACGCCGATCACAATCGGTGTCGCGCTCCAGTCGGTTTCCTTGACCCCGGGCTCGAAGAAAATCACCCGCTGCAACTGGCCGACGATGTAGTGCTTGTCCCGGAGCACGTCGACCTGCAGCGGACTGAGGTTTTGCGCATCACGACCATCAGCAATGTCTGGCAGCAACGGCCAGTCCTCTTCGCGGATTTCGACCATGTGGTAGAGGCCCGGATAGTCTTCATAGGCCATCTCGGCCAGGCGGAAATCCGCGCCCTTGCCGGTGTGCGAAGGGATCACGTCATCGATGATCACCGCATTGTGCGCGGCGGCCATGCGCACCAGTGCCTGGAGCTGCACCTCGGTGCCCAGTTGCGGGTCGATCTCGAAACTGATGCGGTCAAAATTGCCATCAATGGTCGGTGTGCGTTGGGTGCCCGTCAGGCCGCCTGACATTTTCAGCGGCCCATTGTGAATGCCCTGGATGCCGATTTTCGACAGGGCATGCCATAAGGTTTCATCGCCCAGGGCTTCCAGTACGCTGCCGTCTTCACGGGTGACGATGGACGCCGGGTAGGCGGTGAACCACACCGAGGCCAGGGCTGAAGCATCACGGGGCCGGGTATGGGCGTAAGGCTGTTGCCATAGCCGACCTTGCCCCGAATAGAGCTTGGCCCGTTGCCTGGCGGCATGCAGCATCGATTGCTCAACCAGCCAGGTCACATGGTTTTTGTCAGCCGCGGTCATAAAAGCAGTCACCTGTTGTCGGGGGTAAATGTGCGCGTGGCCATCCCATGCGTACCTGCACCGGTGGACCCGTCCTTTTCATATGAGGCCCTGAGGCGGCATTCGTTGCATTGACGCTTGACGATTCAGAACCCGCGCCCAGTGGCAAGCCATACCTGAGGATTGTTGAAGTTGTCTCATGCGCTGTTGATCGGCGGGCTGATCATGCGGGTGGTCGGGATCATCCTGGCCTACGGCTGTGACGCCTGGATTTACGCCACCACGCGCTCACTTTTCAAGGCGGGCAACGCGATGGCGAGCGCCAGGCCAATCAGCCCCGCCGCGACCGCAAAGGTGACTGCCATGCCATGGGCGATCGCTTGCGGGGCAGCGCTGGTGACGTCGGTCGCCGATGCCGCCAACGCAAACACCGCGCCCATGACCGAGGCGCCGGTGATGAGCCCGAGATTGCGTGACAGACTAAGCAGACCGGCAACAACGCCGCGCTGATCCTGGCTCACGCCGGTCATGATTAACGTGTTGTTGGCCGCCTGAAACAGCGCATAGCTGGCGGTGATCACCGCGATGGGCGCGAGGTAGCCGAGGATGCCAACACGCGTCGGTATCACCGACAGAACACACGCACCGAGCGCCATCGCGACGAGCCCGCAGACGCTCATGCGCTGAGCGCCAAAACGGTCCACCAGGCGGCCGGCGGGCACGCCAGTCAACGCGGCAACCAGCGGGCCGACGGACAACGCGAGCCCGACCAAAACGGCATTCAAACCGAGAGCGCCCGAGAGATAAAACGGCCCGACCACCAGCGTCGACATCATCACCGTCGAGACGAGCATGCTCATGGCCAGGCTCGCGCTCAATCCCCGATCACGCAACAACCCCAGTTTGATCAGGGGCGATGCAACCGTCGCTTCGATGAACAGGAAAACCCCGGTCCCGGCCACCGCGATCAGCACGAACGCGAAGTTGAGCGCCCCCCAATCGCCTTCACCCCATGTCATTGCCAGCGCATACGCACCGAGTGTCAGCGCCAGTACCAACGTGCCTGCTACGTCAAAACCAACGCGTTGAAGCTTCGGCATTTGGCGATCCACAGGCAAGTAGAGATACGCGAGCACACCGTTCAAAACACCCAGGGGCAGGTTGAGCAGAAAAATCGCCTGCCAGCCGAATCCGCAAATCAACACGCCGCCGAGCGACGGACCCAGCGTAGTGCCGATCGCCGACACCGTGCCGAGCAATCCCATGGCGCTGCCGGTCTGCGCTTTCGGCACCGTCTCACCGACAAACGCCACGGTGAGCGCCAGCATGATCGCCGCGCCGAGGCCTTGCACTGCTCGTGCGGCGACCAGCCACCCCAGCGAAGGAGCGAGGCCACAGGCCAGCGAAGCCAAGGTAAAGATGCCGATCCCGCTCAACAGCAAGCGACGGCGACCGACGATATCGCCCAAGCGTCCAACGCTGACGATCAACGTGGTGATTGCGAGCAGATACGCGAGGACGATCCACTGCACTTGCTGGAAAGAAGCGTCGAGTGCGCGGGACAAGGCCGGCAAGCCCGCATTGGCAATGCTGGTGTCGAGCGAAGGGATCAACATCGACAACGACAGGCTGGTGAGCGCCCAGCGGACCGAGCGGGATTGCGTGGTGAGTTTCATGGTTGGGGCCTCGATGAAGTGTCGGCCTTCAGCGTATGCCCGCGCCTGATATGGCGGAAGACGCACCAGTTGCACTTGATACCTGCACACGACGCCATGTCATCGCCCAGCCGTGCTAACGTTGAAGCATGACGACTCCCGACCTGAACCTGCTGATTACCCTCGATGCGCTGCTCACTGAAGGCAGTGTGGCGCGTGCCGCCCAACGACTGCGGCTGAGTTCGTCGGCGATGAGCCGGGCGCTGGCGCGACTGCGTGAAACCACCGGCGACCCCCTGCTGGTCCGCGCCGGGCGCGGCCTGGTGCCGACACCCCGAGCCCTGGAACTGCGCGAACAGGTCAGCCAACTGGTCCAGCACGCCGAAGCGGTACTGCGCCCCGCCGAGCAGCTCGACCTCAAGCAACTGGCGCGAACCTTCACCCTGCGCACCAGCGACGGTTTTGTAGAAAACTTCGGGCCGGCGCTGATTGCTCGCCTCAGCGAAGAAGCACCCGGGGTACGGTTGCACTTTTTACAGAAACTGAACCAGGACAGCTCGCTGCTGCGGGACGGCACGGTCGATCTGGAAACCGGCGTTGTCGCGGACACCACCAGCCCGGAAGTGCGCACCCGCGCTTTGTACCAGGACCGTTTCATCGGCGTGGTACGCCCGGGGCATGCACTGAGCAAGGGCAAGATCACACCCGCCCGGTATGCGGCCGGCCGGCATGTCCTGGTTTCGCGACGTGGGCGGGACAAAGGGCCGATGGATGACGCCTTGAAACCACTTGGACTGGAGCGAGAGATCGTCACCATCGTCGGCGGTTTTTCTGCGGCGCTGGCGCTGGCCCGGGCCTCGGACCTGATCGCTACGGTGCCCGAACGCCACACTCACACGCTGCGCGCCGGCCTGCACAGTTTTGCCCTTCCGGTCGCCACGCCGGTGATCACCGTTTCAATGCTCTGGCACCCGCGCATGGACGCCGACGCCGCGCACCAGTGGTTGCGCGGATGTCTTCGGGAGGTGTGTGCGGGGTCGTTGGATTAGCAACTGATTTTTGCCGCCGTCAGGTCTAGACTCAACCCGTTGCTTCGGGCCACACCGGTCGGGCCAGCGATCTGGATATGAGGGAACGTCATGAGCGACAAAGTCGATTTACGCAAGTACTCCTCTCAAGTGGTCGACGGCGTGGAGCGCGCACCCGGCCGTTCCATGCTGCGGGCCGTGGGCTTCACGGATGAAGACTTCAAGAAACCGCAGATCGGCATCGCCTCGACATGGGCGATGGTCACGCCGTGCAACATGCACATCGATAAACTCGCCATCGAGGCCGAAAAAGGCGCGAATGCCGCCGGCGCCAAGGGCGTCATTTTCAACACCATCACCATCTCCGACGGCATCGCCAACGGCACCGAAGGCATGAAGTATTCGCTGGTGTCACGGGAAGTGATCGCCGATTCCATCGAAGTGGTGGCCGGTTGCGAAGGCTTCGACGGACTGGTCACCGTGGGCGGTTGCGACAAGAACATGCCAGGCTGCCTGATCGGCATTGCCCGGCTGAATCGCCCATCGATCTTCGTCTATGGCGGCACCATCCGCCCGGGCGCTGGCCATACCGACATCATTTCCGTGTTCGAGGCCGTGGGTCAGCACGCCCGCGGTGACATCAACGAGATTCAGGTCAAGCAAATCGAGGAAGTGGCGATCCCCGGCCCCGGCTCCTGCGGCGGCATGTACACGGCCAACACCATGGCTTCGGCCATTGAGGCATTGGGCATGAGCCTGCCCGGTTCGAGTTCCCAGGACGCCGTCGGCAGCGATAAAGCCTCAGACAGTTTCCGCGCTGGTCAGCAGGTCATGGAACTGCTCAAGCTGGACCTCAAGCCGCGCGACATCATGACCCGCAAAGCATTCGAGAACGCCATCCGCGTGGTGATCGCCCTCGCCGGCTCGACCAATGCCGTGCTGCACCTTTTAGCCATGGCGCATGCAGTGGATGTCGAACTGACGCTGGATGATTTCGTCGAGCTGGGCAAGATTTCTCCGGTGGTGGCCGACCTGCGTCCCAGCGGCCAATACATGATGAGCGAGTTGGTGGCCATCGGCGGCATCCAGCCCTTGATGAAGCGCATGCTTGCGGCCGGCATGTTGCACGGCGATGTGTTGACGGTGACCGGCAAGACCCTGGCAGAAAACCTGGAAAACGTGCCCGATTACCCCGAAGGTCAGGACGTGATCCTGCCGTTCGATCAGCCGGTCAAAAAGGACTCCCATCTGGTGGTGCTGCGCGGCAACCTTTCGCCGACTGGCGCGGTGGCCAAGATCACCGGCAAGGAAGGCTTGCGCTTCGAAGGCACGGCGCGCGTCTATCACGGTGAAGAAGGCGCGTTGGCCGGGATTCTCAATGGCGAAGTCCAGGCCGGCGACGTCATCGTCATTCGCTACGAAGGGCCCAAGGGTGGGCCGGGCATGCGTGAAATGCTCTCGCCCACGTCGGCGGTCATGGGCAAAGGGCTGGGCAAGGACGTCGCGCTGATCACCGACGGCCGCTTCTCCGGTGGCTCCCATGGTTTCGTGGTGGGGCATATCACCCCGGAAGCCTTTGAAGGCGGGCCGATTGCGCTGATTAAAGACGGCGACAAGATCACCATCGATGCTGAAACCCGGCAGATCACCATGGACGTCTCCGACGCCGAACTGGCCGAGCGCAAGACCCGCTGGGTGCGGCCGGAATCCAAGTACAAACGCGGGGTGTTGGCCAAGTATGCGAAGACTGTGTCCAGTGCTTCGGAGGGGGCGGTTACGGATAAGTACCTTTAAGATCAAAAGATCGCAGCCTCGTTTCACTCGACAGCTCCTACAGGGGAATGCAAAACCCTTATAGGAGCTGTCGAGTGAAACGAGGCTGCGATCTTTTAACGATGCTTACAGTCGAAACCGATCCACCGACTGCGACAGCTTGCCCGCCAAAGTCGACAATTCATCAGTCGTCGAAGCCGTCTGGCCAATCACCTTGCTGTTGCCTTCCGACATACCGGCAATCATGTCCACCTGATGGGCGATTTCGTTACTGGCCAGGCTCTGCTCGCCGATCGTGCGGGTGATGTCATTCACCAATTCAGTGGTATTGAGCGTGGCTTCGAGGATTTCGCGGATCGCGCGTTCGACGTCGGCGGTCACGGCCATGCCTTTGTCGACCTGTGCAACGCCCGCCTCCATGCTGGTCACCGCCTCGCGGGTGCTTTGCTGGATGCGCGAGACCATGCTGGCAATTTCCTGGGTGGAAGCGCTGGTGCGTCCGGCGAGGCTGCGCACTTCGTCGGCCACCACGGCAAAACCACGGCCCTGCTCACCGGCGCGAGCGGCCTCGATCGCGGCATTGAGGGCCAGCAGGTTGGTTTGATCGGCGATGCCCTTGATCACCTGAATGATGCTGAAAATCCCCTCGGACTCCTTGTCCAGCGTGCGGATCACCTGGGCTGACTGCTGCGCCGAACGTGCAATGCCGTCCATGTCGCTGACCACTTGATGAATGACCCGACCGCCATCTTTGGCCAGTGCCTCGGCCTGATTGGCCATGTTTAGTGCGCGTTCCGCGTGGCGGGTGATTTCCTCGATGCTCGCGGTCATTTCACTGGCGGCCGCGGCCATGGTGCTGGCGGCGACGCTTTGCTGCTGGCTGCTGTCGGCGACCTGATGGCAGCCGCTGCTCAATTGCACGCTCATGCCGCTCACGCCATGCGCATTGCTGCGAACCACTTCGATCATGCCGCGCAAGTCACGCTGCATGGTCGCCAGACTGCGGATCAATGCACTGGCTTCGTCTTTGTGGGTCGGTTCGACGATAGGTTCGCTGAGGTTGCCATGGGCGATGCTTTGGGCAATGCGGCTGGCGGTCTGCAAGGGACCCATGATGCTCAGAATCACCCAACGACCCTGGATCAGCAGCAACAACAGGCTGGCGATGAGCACGATACCCAAGGTGAAATTGGCGCTGCTGATGGCTTGCTCGGTGCCTTGGCTGGTCTGTTGGGTGTTGGTTTCGATAAGTTCGCTGAGGGCCGCCATCTGGTCTTCCAGTTGGCTGAACGCGGTATTGAAGGTGCCGAGTTCCTTTTGCGCGGAATCCGGATTTTCCAGCGCCAGACCGACAATGCGCTCCGCCGCGCTGATGTAGGTGTCGAGGCTCGGCTTGACCTTGTTCAGGCCCGCCTTGATGGTGTCGTTGACCGGCAGCTTGAGGTTTTCACCCAGCACTTCACGAAAATGCGCCGCATGCTCCTCGATGGAACTGCGCACTTCGGCTTTGCTGCTGGTGCTTTTGCCCAGCCCGACCACCATCGCGGACAGCACATCGGCGCGCAGTGCGTCGTGCATCATGTCGGCTTCGAGGTGATTGCGCAGCGCGGTCATGCTGACCTCGTTGTCTTTCACCGCTTCGGCCATTCGGATGTTTCCCACGTAACTGACCAGGCTCACGATCAGCGCGGTGAGCAAGCTCGTACCAATCAGCAGCAACAAGCGTAATTTTATAGACATGGGGTAGCCCTCTCGGTACGTCGCTTTTATGAACACGTTATCGGCTGCGCCAACCACTCTTTGAAGCCTGACGCCGTACTTTCGGTGTTTTGCGACATGCGGTAGGTGCGGCCTGGACTTCAGTTTGATTGCGCGCCGTCGATTTCTGAGCGACGCAGCATGGCCAAACCTTGCGCCGGACCCAAAGGCGTCACACCGCAGTTCTGCTCCCACTGCGGCTCTTCGCTGTTCTAGCTAGCGCTTGCGCGCCAGACGCTGTTGCCAATTGCCGCCATTGGCGCGCTGGCATAGTTCTTCCGAATCAAACTGCACATGGGACGAGACCAAGCTGACGTGAACATCCGCTTCGCTTAACGCTGTTGCCGTCAGTTCGACCATGCGCTCGCCCTCCCCGTTTGCCAGCGCCTGATCCATGTTGGCCTGCGTATCGAAAACCCAGACAACCCTCAGGCTGGAAGGAAAATCCTCGTAATCGACTTCGTGAGTCAGCCATTCAAACCCGACGATCTGTGCTTTGGCCGTTTCGCATGCCTCAGTCAGGGTGGCAATCAATCGACGCTCAATGTGTGCCTGATCGCGTTTGCTTAAACCCATGGGAAATCCTTTGATGGTCGAAAGGTTAAACCGCTCTCAATCGTTCACTTCGTCGGGCACTCGATGCTCCCGGCAAATCAAATTGATTTCGCCGGACTCAAGAGGTTCTTGAGTCAGTTCACAGAAAGCCGCGCCTGCCACTGTCCGATGAAAGCGGCAGCTTCGGCAAAGACCGAAACTCGGCACATTTTCGCCTTGCTGGATATTCCTCAACAGCTCCAGTAACAACCCTTCCAGATCTTGTGATCGAGCACCCATGCGCTTGGCGGCTGCGACCAGAAAGTCCGGTGGCATCACATCGTCCAACAGGGCTCTCGCTGGCGCGGTCAGTTCCAGATGCACGCTGCGTTTGTCCTTGGCGTCCGGGGTCTTGATCAACAGCCCATGGCTTTCCAGCGCCTTGAGCGATTGCGACACCGTTCCCTTGGTCAGCCCCAGGTACTCGGTCACCGCCAACGGCGTGTTGGAGTAACGATTGCAGCGGCCCAGATACAACAGCGCGCTCAATTGAATCGGCTGCAGATCCGTCAGTTTCGGGTGCTCGCGAAACCAGACGCGCGTCAGGCTCGACAGTCTTTCCAGCAAATCGAACAACACGGGGTAATTCCAGATCAAGAGAGTTGATAAATAGTATCGGATAAAAACCATATTGACAAAACCCAGCTTTGCCTTAGGCTAGTCGGTATCGATTCGAAACTATAAATCACGATCAACCGAGATGGAGGTAATCATGAAATCTGCACTGGCACTGGCCATCAGCACCCTGCTGGTAGCACCGGCATGGGCCCACGATTCGGCAGGCATCAGCAGTGAGAAGAGCAAGACTGACGCCGCGTTCGATCTCGTCCATACCCGGGTCTTCAAGGAAGGCAACAACCTGGTGTTCGAACAATTGGTTGACGGCAAGGCCGGTAGTCGGGTGCCGACGCCTAAAGGCGCGTTCGCCGGTGCAGACGTTTATAGCTATGTCTGGCCGACCAGCCTGGACAGCGAAGCCGTAGGGTTCGAAGCGAAGTCGGGCATTCTCGCCTTGGCACTGACCTCGCACCCGGACTTCGACGACACCCCGCAACTGGACGAAAACAAGGACGGCAAGAAGGACAACGACGGCGGTTTGTGGCATTCCCACTGGGTCGTGCTGACCAAAGATGAAAGCTGCGGCCCCGGAGGCTTGAAGGTTCGCGACATCCCCAAAGATGCCAAGCCCAAGTTACCGGCGACCTGGCCTGGCGCGCCGATCTACATCGACTCCCCCGGCTACGACCTGAGCGTCGAGAAAAACGCCGCGAAAATTCGCGTGCCGCTGGCAGCCGTGGGCTTCCCTGAAAGCTTCAATTATGACGGTGTGACTGCGGCACTGAAGGTCAATGCCGACCTGCATAACCCACTGCTTTGCGTAAGCAGCGTCTATGACATTGCCTCGGGAGACCTGTCCCTGCCCGGCACCTGGAAACTGAAGGAGAGCAAATGATGAGCGTTAAAGTATTCGATACCCACGTGCGTACCAAAGATGGCCGCTACCTGCATTTCGATGTGTTGATCGACAGCAATGACCCTGAACTGGCGAAGTCCTACGCCCGCCGCTTCCTTGATGAACAGGGCGTTCAGGACGAAGATATTTCCCAGAATGAATGCCGGTTCTGCCACGTTGAACCGAGTAATCCGGTCGTCGCCGAGGCGATCAGCAAGCAAGGTCACTTCATCATCAAACTGCAAGGTTGCCAGGAGTAACGAGATGAACGCGTATCAGCCTTTGAACTGCGATCTGCACGACTATCTGGAGATCGCCTGCCTGCACGGTTATCGCCTGGATATCGAGTTGAACGACGGCGCACGCCTGGACGCCAAAGCGCTGACGACGCGAACCTCCAGCGCCAAGGAAGAGTTTCTCTGCCTTGAAACGGCTGACGGCCCGCAGGAAATCCGTCTGGATCAACTGCTGGCTGTCACGCCGCTGGACGCCAATGCGCAGTTTGGGCGGGTGGTGTTTCAGGGAGACGTTTGCAGTTTTTGAGCATCCATCACGGGTGTTTCAATACAACACGGCCCCGGCATCACGCATGAAAATTTCAATGGTCCTGGGCCCTACCCCTTCGAATGCCGCCAAGCGTTTTTCGAACGCCTGGCGGCTTTCACTGGCGCGCTGAATGTTGCCGATCTTCCCGGCGTATTCTTCTTGCAGTCTGGCGCTCAACTTTAGCAATCGCCGGGCCGTGGTTTCGTCATAACGCACGTAGTGGGCTTCGCCCAACATGCCCACCAGTTGCCGGTGTGTGCAGTGCCCAAGCTTGAGCGCGGAATCGCGTGCATGTTTTTCAACGATGACGCGATACGCCTGCGCAGCGATTTCAGCCTGAATCCGCTTGCCCATCAGAAAGCTGGCGATGAACCATTTGAACAGCGCACTTTCGCCCTCGTGCTTCAGATCGATGCCCAGATCGGTGGCGTTGATGGTTTTGTTCATGCTGTTGAACCCCCGGTTCACGCAAACGAGATCACCGAATCCTCTAACCCCGCTCGCCGTTGAGCATGGCCTGATGAAACGTCGGCAGTTCTTTCAAGGCATACAATGACGCCTGCCGGAGCACGGCATCCCGACTGCCGGAAAATCGCTGCTTGCGGCTGAACACCGTCATCTGCTCCCCTGCCATGAAGGCCCAGGCGAAGCAAACCGTGCCTGCCGGAATGCCATCAACGTCCTCCGGCCCCAACAGACCCGTCGTGGACACCGCGACGCTCGCCGGGCTGTCGCGCAGCGCGCCGATGGCCATTTCCCGGGCCACTTCGCAGCTGGTGAGATTAAAGGTCTCGATGGTGATCGCACTGACCCCAAGCAACCGCTGCTTGGCCTCGGGTGAGTACACCACGTAGCCGCTTTCAATCAGCTCACCGCTGCCGGGCACCTGTGCCAGCAGCGTAATAATGTTGCCCGCCGTGCAGGATTCGGCGGTGGTCAGCCGCAAGTCGTGCTGACGCAGATAATCGACGACTGTTTCAACGATCGACATTGCAGTTAACCCGTTTTGCGCGTTTGAACCCCAATCGAACTTCAGCCTCAGCTGTGCACCAGCGAAGTTCATCAACCGGTCCCCTTCCTGACTGCTCGGTGATAATCCTCACCCGCGATGGCGAGCAGATACGCTTGATCCGCCTCAACCCTGAGGTCGCGCCATTCCTGCCAGCTCACGATGCCCAGACGATCCATTTCGTCAGACTGACGAATCAGCTCTTCGTGATAGGCGTCGGGACACTCCATGCGCAGCCTCAAATCCTCAAGGGCAAGATGCCAGGCGTTGAGCGCTCGCAGCTTTAGCTCTTGAGCCGGTGTCAGCAGATTGGCAAACGAGTGCATGGCAGCGCCCCCGAGAGTTCTTTCAGAATGGATCAACCCATCATGAAAGCGGTTCAGGCACGCCGACCAAAGGCAGGTTTTTCGAGACTGCGCCCCAAGTGTGAGGCGCTGTCCAGACACGCATAAGACCATCGATCACCAAGTATTCGGGTAGGTCGTTGATTTCCGGTAGCCCCGAGTCAAAACCGCATCAGCGCCAACATCTCTGATTCATGATTGTTCTCCCGTAACCCGTGTTTTGCTCTTCGTCAAACTCAGGCTCAACAGTACCGAAATCAATATGACGCCGCCGACTGTGGTCAGCGACCATTGGATCGGCACGTGCCACCACGGCGCGATCAGCATCTTGCCGCCGATGAACACCAGTACGATGGCCAGACCATATTTGAGCAAGTGGAAGCGATTGGCCATGTCGGCAAGCAGAAAATACAGTGCGCGCAGGCCCATGATGGCGAAGATGTTGGAGGTGAACACGATGAAGGGGTCGGTGGTGACGGCGAAGATAGCCGGGATACTATCGACCGCGAACACCAGGTCGCTGGCCTCGATCAGTACCAGCACCAGGAACATCGGCGTCGCCCAGCGCAGGCCGTTCTGGCGCACGAAGAAGCGCTCGCCGTGAAAGCCGTCGGTGATGCGAAGATGGCTACGCATCCAGCGCAGCAAAGGGTTCTTCTCGAGGTCTGGCTGCTGGTTGGCAAAGATCAGCATCTTGATGCCGGTGATGACGAGGAAAGCACCGAAAACATAGAGCAGCCAGGCAAACTCCTGCACCAGCCAGACACCGGCGAAAATCATACCGGCGCGCATGATGATGGCGCCGAGCACGCCATAGAGCAGGACGCGGCGCTGCAACTCTGGCGGCACGGCGAAGTAGCCGAAAATCATCACGAAAACGAACATGTTGTCGATCGACAGCGACTGCTCGATCAGGTAGCCCGTCAGGAATTCGAGCGTTGTACGTTGGGCCACTTCGGCGCCGAACATGCTGCGCAGATACCACCAGAGCAGGATGGCGAAGACCAACGCCAAACTGGTCCAGGCGATGACCCAGGCCAGCGCTTCGCGCACCGAAACACGATGCGCCTTGCGTCCGCCGAAGACGAACAGATCCAGCGCCAGCATGGCAAGGACGAACACGATGAAGGCGGCCCACATCCAGGATTGGCCGACGCTGATGGCGGTCATTTACTGTCTCCGCATGAAGCAGCAATAGGCTGGAGGAGTCATGCTAACGAGCCAGTTACATCAACAAAAATCGTTTATTCGTTGTGAATAGTTCGTTTTTTACGAAGTATTGATTCAGGTGCTCAACCAGCGGCAATCGCATTGGTCCTGCTCCATGGTCAAGGCGGGTGGCATGGTGCGCAGTTCCAGCACTCCCCTTTCCTGCTCGATCGTGATGAAAAGGTCTGCTACACCGTTCGACAGGCTTGGCAACTGCTAAACCGGTGATGCAGGCGTATATTGATAGTGTCGATTCAGGTAGTTGAGGCGATATAAGATCGCCAATGGTGAGACAAGCGAGAGTGCTGGGGGCGCAAGCGGATAACCCGGAACGTTTGGAGGTGTCACATGAGGCAGTATCAACGACTCTTTCTGATCGCAGGTCCAACCATGCGTCACTCGCCCGCGATGGAGCGGGCAATCGCACTGGCCGACGCCACAGGCGCAGCGCTGCATATCGCAGTGTTCATTGAAGACTTCGACCTTATGAGGCTGATGAACAACAGTGAACAACTTCGTGAGAGTTGCCGGCAAGAGAACCAGCAGTGGTTGACGGATGAGGCCGAACTCCTGCGCAGGAAGGGCATCAATGTGACCACCGAAGTTGCATTGACCCGTGACCCGCTGCAAGAAATCCTTAGGCATGTGGCTGAAATGCAGCCGGACCTGATTATCAAGGACGTACACCATGTATCAGCGCTCAAGCGCGCATTCGTCACGCCTTTGGATTGGCAGTTGTTGCGCGAATGTCCGACCGCCATACATCTGGTCAGCGAAGTCAGGTGTCCGCTGCCTCGGGTGATAGTGGCGGCGGTTGATCCATCCCATCCAGAGGGTCAGATCAGCGGAATCAACGACAGCGTCATTCAGGCGGCGAACGAATTGGCGGCGCAATGTGATGCTGAGTTACACATGCTGTATGCCTATGAACTGACACACACACATTTTTCGGATGCAGGTACTGGCGCCGTGACGATGCCAGGCTTCAGCAACGACGTACGCCGGTCACTTGAAAAGTGCTTCGTTGCCTTGGCTGGACGCTATGGCGTGCCACCTGAGCGACAACACTTCATTGCAGGGCCGCCAACCAAAGCGATGGCCGACTTTGCGACTCATACTCGAGCGGATGTCTTCGTAATGGGAAATACCCATCACAAAGGGGTGGAAAAGCTGGTTGGCAGCACAACGGAGCATGTTCTGTATCGGGTGCCTTGCAGCGTTTTGGCCATCAAGGGTGAAGTGGATCAATGAACGAAATAACCGCCACTATTGCAGCCGGCTGTCGGGGATGAGGTGGTTTTGACCCAAGCTGCTGACGTCATGGGCATCGTCGGCAAAAAGGCCAACTGACCTATATACCCTCTTATTTTGAAGCGATGAGCATGAGCTCAGTAGATGCCCGACTGGTGGAGCGTGAATGATGAGTTTGTCACCGGTATAGATGACTCTTTAAACCGCTGACCCTTACCGCAATTGACCCAAACATTAATATTGTAAGAGAGTGTTTCCGGGGGCAATACCTTATTACATACAAGATTTCCAACTACATTCAGTCATCACCCTCCAAATGCCAGTTTTCTGCCTAGACTTGCTCTTGTCCGCCGTGCACATGCTTTTCAGAGCGTGGAACTGTACGAAGAACTAAAACAAGAGGAATCCCCCCAATGTTCAAACCTATGTGGAAAGCTGTCGCCTGCGCCTTTGCCCTTGGCACCATGAGCATGGCCATGGCTGCAGATCCGGTGATTATAAAATTCTCCCACGTCGTTGCAGAGCAGACTCCTAAAGGCCAGGGCGCCCTGTTGTTCAAGAAACTGGTGGAAGAACGCTTGCCCGGCAAGGTCAAAGTCGAGGTCTACCCCAACTCCTCGTTGTTTGGCGATGGCAAAGAGATGGAGGCGTTACTGCTCGGGGACGTACAGATGATTGCACCGTCGCTGGCCAAGTTCGAGCACTACACCAAGACCATTCAACTGTTCGACCTGCCTTTCCTGTTTGATGACATCACCGCTGTTGACCGCTTCCAGCTGAGCCCGCAGGGCCAGGGACTGCTCAAGTCCATGGAAGACAAAAACATCACAGGACTGGCCTATTGGCACAACGGGATGAAACAACTGTCCGCGAACAAAGCGCTACGAGTGCCGGGTGATGCCCGTGGCCTGAAGTTCCGGGTGCAAGCCTCTGCCGTGCTTGAGGAGCAGTTCAAGGTCATACGCGCCAATCCGCGCAAGATGAGCTTCGCCGAGGTTTATCAAGGCTTGCAGACCGGTGTCGTCAACGGCGCGGAGAATCCTTACTCGAACATCTACAGCCAGAAAATGCATGAAGTGCAGAAGTACATCACCGAATCCAACCACGGTGTACTGGACTACATGCTAATCACCAACACCAAGTTCTGGAGCGGTTTATCGCCGGAGCTTCGTGGCGAGCTGGAAAAGATCCTCGTCGAAGTCACCGCCCATGTGAACAAAGAAGCCGAGCAACTCAATCAGAACGCCAAGCAGAGCATCATTGCGGCCAAAACCACCGAGATCATCACCCTGACGCCTGAGCAGCGCGACCAATGGCGTGTCGCGATGAAGCCCGTGTGGAAGAAGTTCGAAGGCGATATCGGCGCCGAGCTGATCACTGCTGCTGAAGCTGCCAACCAGGCCCAATGATCGGTGGACGACAGGTGTTGCCGTCCTGGCAGCACCTGCCTGTCATCCGCTACAGGAGATGCCATCCATGAATGCTCTTCGGCGCATCTGGGAACACTTCGAGGAAGGCTTCATCGTCTTCCTGCTGGCCGCCATGACGTTGGTAACATTCGTCTACGTTGTCCTCAACAATCTCTACACCCTGTTCTACAGCCTCGCCGAGAGCTGGGAAGGCGCCAGCGAGTCGCTGTTCGCCATCGGCGACGGGGTCATGGGAATGGCCCAGGCGATGACCTGGAGCACCTCACTGACCAAGGCCCTGTTTGGCTGGCTGATATTTTTCGGGTTGTCGTACGGTGTCCGCACGGCAGGCCATATCGGCGTGGACGCGCTGGTCAGGCTGGCCAGCAAACCGGTGCAACGGTTGATTGGCATCATCGCCTGTCTTTTCTGCCTGACTTATGCCGGACTGCTCAGCATTGCCAGTTTCGGGTGGATCCAGACCCTGATGGTGGCCCAAATAGGTGCCGAAGACCTGGGCCAGTACGGGATCATGCAATGGCACATCGGGTTGATTGTTCCCGTCGGGTTCGCCTTGGTCTTCATCCGTTTCGCGGAAATTCTCGTGCGCATCCTGCAGAACAGGCAGACCGGCCTGGGCCTGGCTGATGAAGCCGCAGATGCGTTGAAGCTGACTGAACACGAGGATGACAAGTCATGACTATTGCCTTCCTGTTTGTATCACTGTTCGTGCTGATGTTCATCGGCGTTCCCATCGCCATCTCCCTGGGGTTGGCGGGCTCACTGACCATCGTTTTTTTCAGTCCTGACTCCGTGCGCTCGCTGGCGATCAAACTGTTCGAGACGTCCGAGCACTACACGCTGCTGGCCATCCCGTTCTTTCTGCTCGCAGGGGCCTTCATGACCACCGGTGGCGTCGCTCGACGGCTGATTGACTTTGCCAATGCCTGCGTCGGCCATATCCGTGGAGGTCTGGCCATCGCTGCCGTGCTGGCGTGCATGTTGTTCGCTGCCCTTTCCGGATCGAGCCCGGCCACTGTCGCCGCGGTGGGTTCAATTGCCATTGCCGGCATGGTCCGCTCCGGCTATCCGCAGGCCTTCGGTGCGGGGATCGTCTGCAACGCGGGGACCTTGGGCATCCTGATCCCACCCTCGATCGTCATGGTGGTCTACGCCGCCGCGACCGAAACGTCTGTCGGTAAATTGTTCATGGCTGGCGTATTACCTGGCCTGCTTTTAGGGCTGGCGTTAATGGTGGCAATCTACATCGTCGCCGTGAAGAAAAATCTGCCCGCCATGCCGCGCGCCACTTTGCGTGAATGGCTCGCCACGGCACGCAAGGCGATCTGGGGCCTATTGCTGATGCTCATCATCCTGGGAGGCATCTACTCCGGGATGTTCACCCCCACAGAAGCGGCGGCGGTGGCAGCCGTGTACTCGGCCTTCATCGCCTTGTTCGTCTACAAAGACCTGACGTTTCGCGAAACGCCAAAAGTCCTGCTCGACTCGGCCAAGCTGAGCATCATGCTGATGTTCATTATTGCCAACGCCATGCTCTTTGCCCATGTGCTGACGACCGAGCAGCTACCGCAACAGATCACCGCGTGGGTGCTTGAAGCGGGGCTGACACCGGTGATGTTTCTGTTGGTGGTGAACATTGTGCTGTTGATTGCAGGGGCCTTCATGGAACCCTCGGCCATCATCCTGATCCTGGCACCGATCCTCTTCCCCATCGCCATGAAGCTGGGTATCGATCCCATTCACCTGGGTATCATTATGGTGGTGAATCTGGAGATCGGCTTGATCACGCCGCCCGTGGGTCTCAATCTCTTCGTGACCTCTGCTGTGACGGGCATGACACTGCCGGCAACCATCAGAGCCGCCATGCCGTGGCTGATGATTCTGCTCCTGTTCCTGATTCTGATTACTTACGTGCCTTGGATTTCCCTGGTTTTGCCAAACTGGCTGGGCATGAGTTGAAGCCTGCCTGTCCGGGTAATGGACGTTCCTACCCGGACAGGGCTTTCGCGCTTGCTTCTGGCTACTTATTGTTGTCCGAGTCCGTCCAGCAACTCCATAACTCCACTGAGGACGGATTGCTGACGGGTGGCCCCAGCCACTCGCTCATCTCATGACATTGCTGATCGAAGCATAACTGGTAGTCACCTGCTTGCGGGGTACGTCCCAGACTCAAAGGCTGCAAGGGCGGCAAGTGGCGTTGATAGTGCCAACTGCCTTTTTCCAACCTGGCCTCTGGGGGAATTTCCATGCCTGCGCCATTCCCTTTGACCCTGGCCTCGGTGAGCACAAGTCCCTGTTCCGAGACGCGGTAGTCTTCTTCCCAACGAATTCTTTCAATGGTGTGATTCCAAGCCAGTGTAAAGCTTGAAACAGGGAGTTCGGCCCAGGCGACGCCAGCCAGCCCAAGGCACAAGCCAATCATGCTATGGCCGGTCCGACACGACGAGACCGCCAGACATGCTGAAGTATGATCAACACACCCAGCACGAAACCGATTTCGTCAGTCAACGGCAGCGCAACGACCAACAAGGCACCTGCGGCAAAACTCAATAAACGCTCCCAAATCGGCATCTTCTGTTGCAGATAACCTGTGGACGCCATTCCCCAGAGGCCAACGGCCAACACCGTCTTCACCAACATATAGGCCGTCATCCACAAATTGTCGCCTTGCATCATGAGCGCAGGGTTGTAGACCGCCATGAAAGGAATGACAAAGCCAGCCAGTGCAATACGAACCGCCCACAGACTGATCTTGAATCCTGTTTCCTTGGCGATGGGCGCTGCGGCAAAGCATGCCAAAGCGACCGGTGGAGTTAGGTCTGCAAGAATTCCGAAATAGAAAACGAACATGTGCGACACGATCAGTGGCACACCCAACTCCAGCAAGGCAGGTGCTGCAATCGAACTGGTGATGATGTAGTTGGGAATCGTTGGAATCCCCATACCCAACACCAGGCAGGTCACCATCGTCAGTATGAGTGACAACAACAAGTTATCCCTGCCAATCGCCAGTATGTAACCGGCGAAGGTCGAGGCTATGCCCGTCAATGACACTACACCGATGATGATTCCTACCAGCGCGCAAGCAATCCCGACCGGCACAGCATGACGAGCACCTTCGACCAAGGCATGCAGGCAAATACTCAGGGTTTCTCGGCCTCCCTGAATGAACCAGCAGATGACCACCAACGTGGCGATCACCGCAAAGATCACGCTGATACCCAACTGGAAAAAACCGACGCAGAGGACACCAAGAGCGATCCAGAACGCACACCGCAACGCGAAACTGGACACCTGAAGAATGATTGCCGAACCGAGAATAACGATGGCTGTCAGCGCCAGACCCACCATTCCGGAGAACAGGGGGGTACGTCCGGAAAACAGCAGGTAGACCAGGACAAAAAGCGGAATCAGCAAATACCAGCTTTCCTTTACTGCACCCCATGCGCTGGGACATTGGTCTTTGGGTAACCCCTTAAGGTCGGAGCGTTTTGCCTCAAGGTGAACCATCCAGAACACCGAACCGAAATACAGGATGGCTGGAATCAACGCAGCTTTGGCGATCTCTACAAATGGGACATTAATGGTTTCCGCCATAATGAAGGCGACAGCCCCCATCACAGGCGGCATCAGTTGGCTGCCCATGCTCGAAGTCGCCTCTACGCCGCCAGCAAATGCTGCCTTGTAGCCGAAGCGCTTCATCAATGGAATCGTGAACTGTCCGGTCGTGACAACGTTGGCAATGCCTGAGCCGGTGATCGTCCCCATCAACGCCGATGACGCGACCGATACCTTTGCCGGCCCCCCGAGTTTGTGGCCAAACAATCCCATCGCGAAGTCAGTGAACAATTTGATCATGCCCGCCTGTTCGAGAAAGGAACCGAACAAAATGAACAGGAAAATATAGGTAGCGGAAACGTAGGTTGGTGTGCCGTAGAGCCCCTCGGTGCCGAATGACAACTGGTTGACGATTTGATCGAATCCGTAGCCTCGATGTGCCAGGTCGCCTGGCAGGTATTCGCCCAATAGACCGTATGCCAAGAACAGTCCACAGATGACAGGCAACGCGATCCCCATTACCCGACGAGCCGCCTCAAACACCAATGCGATCAATACCAGCCCGACCACCATGTCTGCAGATGTCAGGTCACCTGAACGCTGGATCAAATCCGCCTCGAAGAACCATTGATACAAGGCCGTGGTAATCCCGGCGAGGCTCAATATCCAGGCCAACGGCTGCCAGGGACGTGCTCTGCCATACGCCGGGAAACTCAGAAACACCACCCACAGCAGGAAACCAACGTGCACCGCGCGCAGCACCTGGCTGGAAACAGGCGCAAACGCCGCGGTGACAATCTGGAAAACTGAAAACAACAACGCCACGTAGAACAGCGCCTTAGGCCAGTCGCGTGGGTTGGCGGCGATGCCATGATGATCTTCGCTCATTGGGTACCTGCCTCAAAACTACATAGAAGGGTACGAACCGCTCTATCGCTCCAGCGACCATCCCCGTGGCGTATTTCTGGATTACAGCGCTCCAGCTTCCTTGTAGTAGCGCTCGGCGCCGGGGTGAAGTGGAATGGGCAGATTCCTGGCAGCGTTTTGCAGCTTGATGTCCTTGGCGGCGGAGTGAGAATTACCTAGGCGAGTGAGGTTTTCGAACATCAGCTTGGTCATCTGGTAGGCAACGTCATCCGAGACATCCTCGCGCGTCACCAAAATATTAGTGATCGCCACCGTAGGCACTGACTCAGGTTGTCCATCATAAGTATTGGCTGGAATTTGTGCAGGTTGATAAGCGGCATTGCCGATTTTCGCAACCACATCGGGAGGGATGGAGACGTAGTTCAATGGCATGGTTGAGGAAAGGTCGCGGATGGCCGCCATTCCTAATCCCGAGGACTGAAGTGTGGCATCTAACTGACGGTTTTTGATCAGCTCGACCGACTCCGCAAAGGGTAGGTATTGGACTTTGCTCATGTCTTCGTACGTCAATCCCGCCGCTTTGAAGATCGCACGCGCGTTCAGTTCGGTACCGGACTTCGGGGCGCCGACGGAGATGGTTTTCCCTTTCAGATCCGCCAAGGTTTTGATGCCGGACTCTTTGTTCGCAACAATTTGAATGTAATTCGGATAGGCTCCGGCAATTGCTCGCAACTTTGTCAGCGGGGCCTTGAATCCGGCCTCTTCCACTCCGTTTTTTGCATCAGCCACAGAGTCCCCAAGCGCCAGAGCGAGCTCCCCACGACCAGCTTGTAAAAGGTTGAGATTCTCCACCGAGGCTTTGGTCGCCTGGACAGAAGTCTTCGCCCCCGCAATCCCATCGCTGTAGATCTGTGACAGCCCGACCCCAATGGGGTAATAAACCCCGCTAGTACCCCCTGTAAGGATGTTTATGAACACAGGTGCGGCGTTTGCTGCGCACGAGACTGTCAACACAGCGGTGGCCGCAATGAGGCTAAAGCGTTTGTTTACTCGCATGAAAAACTCTCCGTCTTGTTATGGCTTTATGCAGAGTCTTTCAACTGTAGTCGAAACCAACGCCTTGAGCGGGATGCTGAGTTGGACATCTGCACCGCACTCGGCCCAAGCTCACAATTTGGTCGGCTAATACCTCCAAAAAACCGGTGTAATAAGCACCAGCACGGTCAGGATTTCCAACCGTCCCAGTAACATGCCAATGGTCAGTAACCATTTCGCTGCATCAGGTAAGGATGAGAAGTTACCGGCAGGCCCGATAATCGTGCCCAGGCCTGGCCCAACGTTACACACTGCAGTAGCAGCGCCACTTAATGCAGTCGTCCAATCCAGCCCGATCAGAGCCAGCCCCAAGGCGATTATGGCAATGGTGACGGTGAAGAAAAACGAGAAGGTCAATAGTGAGCGCAAGATCTCCTCGTCAATGGGGTGGCCGTTGTACTTCTTTTGAATAACAGCTCGAGGATGAATCAGTTGCTTCAAACTGCTCACAAGTAGCGCAGCAGCAACCTGAAAACGGAAGATCTTCAGTCCACCCGCCGTCGAGCCTGAGCATCCGCCCACAAAGGTCAGATAGAAGAACAACAGAACGGCAAAACTACCCCATAGCGTGTAATCGCCAACCGCAATTCCTGTGGTCGTGACGACGGAGGTCACGTTGACCGCCACGATACGAAATGCGTCCAACCAGACGTAGTCGCTGTGAAAGCACAGCCATGTACCTACAGCCAGCCAGGTGACAATCAAGAACCCAAGGAATCCACGTACCTGGTGATCTTTCAGTAGCGCACGCCGATGGCCGCGCAACGTCGCGACATACAAGGTAAAGGGTAGGCTTCCCACAATCATGATGACCACGGCGACCCAGTGAATCGCTGGCTGCGCCCAATGCCCAAGTGAAGCGTCCGAAGTGGAGAATCCCCCAGTCGAGATCAACGACATTGCGTGGTTGACCGCTTCAAACGGCGTCATCCCCACGATCCAGAGCGCCAGAGCCCCGGCGCCAGTAAGCCCCAAATAGAGCAAAAGAATATATTTGGCTGCCACATGGGAGCGCGGCGTCACTTTCTCCGACCAGTCTGAGGACTCTGTCTGGAAAAGACGCATGCCACCTACTCGTAGCAGCGGAAGAATCGCCACAGCCATGCCGATAAAGCCGATGCCACCCAGCCAGTGAAGCATCGAGCGCCAGATCAACAATCCTGGTGAAGCGGTATCCAAACCACTCAGAACAGTCGAGCCAGTGGTCGTGATACCGGACATTGTTTCAAAGAACGCGTCGGTGTAACTGATGTGACTGATGAACACCATCGGCAACGCCGCGAAAATACATACCACCACCCAACTGGCAGTCGTCAGCAGGTACATGTCCCTCGGACGAAGCTGGGTAGTTTCTGGGCGCCCCCGCACGATCAACAGGATGCCACAGATGAAGGTAATCAAACTCGACCAGAGGAAGGCCGACAGATCGTCGCTACGCTCGAAGACCACCAGTGTGATCATTGGAATAGCCATGCTTACGGCCAGCGTGATCAGAAAAATACCTAAGATGAAACCGATAAGTCGCATTGCCGCGAGGGACATAGAAGTAGCCTGCCAAATCAACGCCGCGCAGTATCAGATATGTACCCTCATCTTCCCCGTAATTTTTGCGTAAAATTTCGACGGGAATCTTGCTCACTGACACAGGTTACTAAACCACTTTATTTCTTTGCCTCAAGGAATACTGCGCTCCTCTCAAGCGAGATTACTTGGCAACGGCTGCACTCGCCTGGGCGCTGCAGCGGCGCAGAACGGTGACGCCACCAATCGCAGCCAGAATCGAACCGATCAATACCCCTACTTTGACTTCATCGACCAAATGAGGCGATCCAGGGAACGCCAGATTGCCGATGAACAAGCTCATGGTGAAGCCAATGCCACACAAGAGCGCTACGCCATAAAGTTGTATCCAGCTACTCCCTTCCGGCAATTTGGCCAGGCCAAAACGAATAGCCAGCGCAGCCGACAGAAAAATACCGACCTGTTTGCCGACCAACAGACCCAGCGCGACACCCAGCGGAACGGGGTCGACCAGGTTTTCCATGGAAATACCGGCCAATGATACACCTGCGTTGGCGAAGCCAAATATCGGCACTACAGCAAATGCTACCCATGAGTGCAGCTTCTCTTCGAGGAACATCAATGGGGAACGTGCTTCTTCTTCCGGCTTGCCCATGGGAATGCACATTGCCAGTGCGACGCCCGCCAAGGTGGCATGCACACCCGATTGCAGCACGAAGAACCACAGCACGCCCCCCACCAGGAGATACGGGAGCAGCCGTCTTACGCCCAATCGATTCATTGCGACAAGAATGACCAGAGTCGCAAGTGATGCCAGCAACATCGGCATGGAAAGGCCCGATGTGTAGAAAAAGGCAATGATCACGACCGCGCCGAGATCGTCAATTATCGCCAAGGCGGCGAGGAATACCTTCAGTGAAATTGGGACTCGCTTGCCCAGCAGCGATAAGACACCCAAGGCAAATGCGATGTCGGTAGCGGCGGGTATGGCCCACCCATCCAAGGTCTCAGGATGACCCCAGTTGATTGCGATGTAGATCAGCGCAGGGACAACCATGCCACCTAAGGCACCAAATCCCGGTAAGGCGCGCTGCCCCCAAGTGGAAAGCCCGCCCGCCAGCACCTCTCTTTTGATCTCGAGACCGACCATCAGGAAGAAGATCGCCATCAGCCCGTCATTGACCCAGTGCGCAACAGACATGCCCAACCAAACCGTGTGCAAGGCTGCAAAGTAACCCTGGGATAGAGGGGAGTTAGCAACAATGAGAGCTGCCAGCGCTGCGCCCATCAGCACAAGACCTCCCGCGGATTCCGACGATAGGAAGCGGGCCAGAATTGCGGCAGCTCTAGGGGTTTCGGCTTTAGCTTGCTGCTTGGTCATCAACGTCCCTGGATCACTTAAAAAATATTTTGTCAAACTATCGAACGCTAAAAATCTGACCTAAATCAATCATCATCAAACTGTTTTTTGCATGGATCTTCTAGTTCGTATCAACTGAAAAATAGAGAGAATGTAAGAACATCCAACGATTTTTAGCCGTTCGGCTACATCCACGCCTACCCATGACCACCTCAGCCCCGCTCAGTCGAGCCATGCGCACAGGAGATATTCATTGAAGAAGCCGGTGGTCGACGCAGCAGCTCGAATCCGCTTGTCCGAGTAGAACGGGTTGCAAGCTGGCCATACTCTGACGACAAGCATCTTCATGCCACTGAAAGAGGATTTAGAAAATGCATAAAATACTTGTAGCTGTCGATGGTTCCGAGCATTCGGAACGGGCGGTACGTTACCTTATCGGGCTGATCCAGGATGGCGGATTACTGGGAGGGAGTGTTGAGGTAAATCTGGTGAATGTGCAGCCACTTTTACCAACTCGAATCGCACACGACATGAGCCAGGATGAGCTTGACCGTTACTACGGTGAAAAGAGTGCTGAAGACTCACAAAATGCTGTCGAGCTTCTGAATCAGGAAGGGATTGCATTCACACTCCATACGTTACAAGGCGATGCAGCCAGCCGAATCGTGGCGTGCTCCCAATCCCTTGGATGTGACAGCATCATTTTAGGCTCACATGGTAACGGTTTTTTGGCGGGGATCTTTCTGGGCTCTGTCGCGGCCAAGGTGATTCAACTTTCGGATATACCAATAACCTTGGTCAAATAATAGATCGTGAATTGCTCGTTGCTGGCACGACCCAAGCTGCACAGAGCATCCTGCTACAGGGCGTTCGGTTGATAATTTTTGTATTGAATATGTTCTCGACAAAGACTTCATATCGCGTAGGTTTAGAACTGACCGTACAAGAAATCCTAGGTGGATAACTATTGCTTAGGGTCTTTTGAAGCCGCATCACCGCGATGTATGCGTTTTGGGCGGGGTCGCGTCGGCACCCGCAAGGGTGGTCGGCCCTAGTGGTCGATACGCCAACCTTCGCGGCTTTGCCCACCCCCAGGGCGCCGCCACCCGGATGATGAATCGATAACCCATCATGTGAACGACACCGATTAACTGAGGGAGCGAGGCTTACCCCGAGCGGCGTTCCAATGAAGAAGCCGGAACAAACAGCTCAAAACCCGATGACTCTCTTGTTACGGCCCTGACTTTTGCGACCAGCGGCGGAACAGCTCCCCGACTACACATAATCCCTCTAGGGCAACACTCTCAGCCCCTCAATAAAATCCCGCGCACCGACATGGACGCTTGCTACAAATACCTGCTTACAATTTAGCAAATCATAAAACCCGATCGTGTACTACGGAGTGTTACGTTGGGCGCCTAATCAGGCCATGAGATGCCAACGTAGTCATGCGCATCAAGCTTCCCAGTATTCCTGCCTTCTGTGCTTACCTCGCGCTTTCCTGCCTTTTTGCGACCGCTTGGTTGATCAATCCTGCCAATACGCATTCTTCCTTTGCTCTGATCAGTCCAGTGATGGCAGTGGCCGGCAAAGTGGCCGAGCCCATTTATACCAGCCGGTTTGCCTCCTCTGGACTGGTGGATTTCGTGCATTCCTCGGCGGTCACCGCCCTGCCCGACGGCAGCCTGATGACGGTCTGGTTCGCCGGCTCGCGCGAAGGCGCCGCCGATGTGCAGGTGCGCTCCGCCCGGTTCGATTCGAAAACCGGCGAATGGGGTGCGGAGCAGGTCCTGGCGACTCGGGACTCGACCCAACAGGGCACTCGAAAATACATTCGCAAACTGGGTAACCCGGTGGTGGCCCTCGCGCCGGATAACCGCGTGTGGTTGTTCTACGTGTCGGTGTCCATGGGTGGCTGGGCCGGTAGCGCGGTCAATGTGATGGTGTCCGACGACTTCGGTGAACATTGGTCCGCTCCGCGCCAGCTGATCACGTCGCCCTTTCTGAACATCAGCACCCTGGTTCGCTCGGCACCAGTGTTTCATGCCGACGGCTCCATCGGCCTGCCGGTCTACCACGAGTTTCTGGGAAAGTTTGCCGAGTACCTCTACTTGAGCGCCGACGGCGATGTGATCGACAAATTCCGCATCAGCCACGGCATGAATTCATTGCAACCCACGGTGGTTCCGCTGGACGGTCAGCGCGGCATCGCCTTGCTGCGATATGCCGGCAACACCCACCACAGAGTGCTGGCGGCCCGCACCGAAGATGCCGGGCAAACCTGGAGCGAACCTTATCCGCTCGATCCCTCGAACCCGAATTCCTCGCTGGCGGCCGTCGCGACACCCGAACACGGATTGTTGGTGGCGCTCAACGACCTGCAGGAGGGACGTTTCAAGCTGAGCCTGTACGGGACCGATGCCAAAATGGACGACTGGCGCTCGTTGCGCGACCTGGACAAATCACCTGATCCACAGGGCGCTCCGTTTTCACCGGAAGCCTACAAGGAGATCATCGGCCGGGAGTTCCGCGGGTCCAGCGGTGCGCGCCGCCAACCGCTGGAAGCGGAGTTCCTGGATAACCTCGACAACCGTGTCTGTAAAAACCAAGGGTGTGAATTCGAATACGAATACCCCTACTTCATCCGCAGTCCTGATGGCATGTATCACTTGGTTTATTCCTGGAACAACACCTTCATCAAACACATTACTTTTAACGATGCATGGCTCAACGAGCGTCTCAAATGATCAGCCTGTGGCAAGCCCATGTCAGCTTCGCAATGATCATCTTCCTGATGCTGCCTTCGTTCGGTCTGTCCAGGGTCTGGCGGATCACGCTGTTGGCCGCGTTGCTGGCCGCCAGCTTCATATCAATGGAAGGGTTATCGTTGGCCGCGTATTTGCGCAGTCACATTGATGACCTGGCGATCACCACTCTGGTGCTCATGGCGTGGGGCTGCTTGCGGCGGCTGGACATGCTGCCACCGGCGAGGGGCAAAACCGGCGTATTGATTCTCTTCGCCGCGATGGCCCTGGTGTTGTACCCGGCCACCCTGGGCATGAGTGATGTGGATCCCTATCGGTTAGGCTACAGCCCGCGCCCCATGTTGATTTTCTTCGCAGTGCTCACGCTGGGTCTGTTTTACCTGCGCAATGGCCTGGCTGTCTTGATGCTGGCCAGCGCAACCCTGGCCTTCATCGCCGGGATCAAACCTTCGCAAAACTATTGGGATTACCTGGTAGATCCGCTGCTGGGTCTGTATTGCTGCGGGGCCCTGCTGATGCTTGCCCTGCGCTGGACGTATCGCCGCTCAAGCAAGCGGCGTGGTGCGGTGGGCGACGAATTCAAATCCGTTTGAGATTTAACGACTTTTTAACAGGGGAACAGGGATGGGTTGGCTGCACTCGAGACGTTTACATTATTGGCTAGGCGCTACAGCGATTGCGTTTGTGCTGTTTGCACTGCTGAGGATGGTGTTCTTCTTCGGCTTTTCCGGGTTCGAACCCAAAGCCCTGATCGACACAAAGAGCGTCTGGGAAACCCTGAGCATCGGCTTCAGTTTTGATCTGCGCCTGGCCATCCTGATCATGTTGCCGTTGGCGTTGCTGGCCTGGATTCCTCGCTGGAACCTGCTCCGCAGCCTTCTGCTGCGGCGCATTGCACGCATTTACCTGGTCGCAGCCCTGAGCGTGCTGCTGCTGATCTACATCATCGACTTTGGCCATTACGCCTACCTGGGCGTGAGGATCAACGCCACCGTCTTGCGCTTCATCGAGGATGCGCAGATCTCCCGCGACATGGTCTGGCAGACTTACCCGGTGATCTGGATTTCACTGGGTTGGCTGGCGACGGTCGCGCTGGTGACACTGGCCCTGGTGCGTCTGGAACGTGTCACGCTGGACCGCCCTCGCAAAGCCATTCGCAAGCTCTCCGCGACGTGGGGCGGTGCGTTGATGGTCGTCTTGGTGTTGCTGGGCATTTTGGGTCGTGTCGAAAACATGAACCTTGAGAACCCCGTTCCGTTGCGCTGGAGCGATGCGTTCTTCTCGGGTAACAACCAGATCGCCGCGCTGGGCCTGAACCCGGTGTTGTTCCTCTACGATACGGGCAAAGTCGGGCAGTCGCGTTATGACGAGGCGCAAGTGCGCGAACATTACGCGGTCATGGCCAACTACCTGGGCGTCGACAAGCCCGACCCGCAGACCCTTGATTTCGTGCGGCACCAGGCGCCCCAATCGTACAAAATCCCGGGCTCGCGTCCCCCAAACGTGATGTTCATCATGCTTGAATCGCTGGGCACCAGTGCCGTCGGGGCCTATGGCAACCCGATCAATCCGACGCCCAATCTCGATCGCCTGGCCACCCAGAGCTGGTTCTTCGAGCACTTCTACGTGCCAGTGACGGGGACCGCGAAAACCGTCTGGGCCAGCATCAGCGGGGTGCCTGATGTCACTCGACAGGAAACCGCGACGCGTAATCCGCTGATCACCCAGCAAAACACGCTGATCAATGCCTTCACCGGTTACGAGAAGATCTACACCATCGGCGGCAACTCCGGCTGGGCCAACATGAATGCCCTGATCCGGCAGAGCATAGACGGCGTGCGCCTGTTCGAAGAACGGGACTGGAAATCGCCTGTGGTGGATGTCTGGGGCATTTCCGATCTGGACCTGTTCAAGGAAACCGACCAGATCCTGCAAGCACTGCCCAAGGACAAACCGTTCTTTGCCTATGTGCAGACGGCCGGCAATCACCGTCCGTTCACGATCCCCAAGAGCAATGACGGCTTCGAGGTCAAGCACCCTACCCTGGCCGAAGTACAGGCCGCCGGATCGCGCAGTGTCGAGCAGTACAACGCCGTGCGCCTGCTGGACTTCAACCTCGGCCGCTTGATGGAAATCGCCAAGGCCGGTGGCTGGTACGAAAACACCATCTTCGTGATGTTTGGCGACCACAACACCCGTATCGCGCAGATCCCGTTCCTGGCACCGGCCTACGAACAACTGGGCCTGGAAAGCAACGCGGTGCCGATGATCATCCACGCACCGGGCCTGATCGGGACGCGCAAGGTCAAGGAAGCGGTCGGCCTGGTGGACTTGCTGCCTACCGTGGCGGGCATGGCCGGCCTTGAGTTTCGCAACAGCGGCATGGGCCGTGATATCCAGCAACCCGCGCCCGAGGGAGAACGCGTGGTGCCGCTGGTATTGCGTGAGGGCACGTTCCCGCTGATTGCCGGCGTGACTCAACACTACATGGTGCAGATGGAGCACGACGGCAGCTCGCCGACCCTTCACGACCTGGCCTCGATGACGCCCCGAGACAACGTTGCCGAGAAAAACCCTGAGGAGTTCAAACGCCTGTCGGAGCTGACCCGTGCCATGCATGAAACCTCACGGTTGATGCTGTACCAGAACGTGCGCAAGTAACCGCTCAAGCCTGCAAACCCGCGTCTATGCTCCAGATAGACGCGGGTCCTCCCCGCGACACCCGTAAAAGACTCTGCCTATCACTCCCCAATACTCCACCTATTAGCTGACTTCCCAAGTGGGGTCTAACCTGTATCCAGCGCTGGCGGAACAAGCTGGCCGGTTTAGTGCTGATAAGGAGACAGGAATGAGTCCGAAGCTTGACTAGGCCACCCGTGGGCCACCGCCGCTGTCCAGAATCCCGTGTGGTCCAGACAATCAGTTGATCCAACTGTTGGTCCTGCAGCCTATGTCATTGAATTCGCTCGTTGCTATCTAACGCCCACCCCGGGCCGATAGCCGGATGAAACACGACCAAAGGTAGCTCACACATGGCAAATGAATCGAAATGCCCGTTCAATCACGCCGCTGGCGGTGGCACGACGAACCGCGATTGGTGGCCGAACCAACTGAATCTGAAGATCCTGCACCAGCACTCGTCCCTGTCCGACCCTACGGATGAGGGCTTCAACTACGCCGAAGAATTCAAGACCCTGGACTTTGAGGCGGTCAAGCGTGACCTGACGGCGCTGATGACCGATTCCCAAGACTGGTGGCCGGCGGACTTCGGTCACTACGGGCCGCTGTTCATTCGCATGGCCTGGCACGCCGCAGGCACGTACCGCACGGGCGATGGTCGTGGCGGTGCCGGCTCGGGCCAGCAACGCTTTGCACCCCTCAACAGCTGGCCGGATAACGTCAGCCTCGACAAGGCGCGCCGGCTGCTCTGGCCGATCAAGCAAAAGTACGGTCGTAAAATCTCCTGGGCAGACCTGATCGTCCTCACCGGCAACGTCGCGCTGGAGTCCATGGGCTTCAAGACCTTTGGTTTTTCCGGTGGCCGTGCGGACGTCTGGGAACCCGATGAAGACGTCTATTGGGGTTCGGAAAACAAATGGCTGGGCGGTGACACTCGCTACGGCAAAGAAAACGAACCGATGCAGGAACCCGGCGAAGGCCCCCTCGTTGCCGAGCCGGGGGAAAACGAGGAGAGCCGTACCGAACAAGGACGCAACCTCGAAAACCCGCTCGCCGCCGTGCAAATGGGCTTGATCTATGTGAACCCGGAAGGCCCTGAAGGCAACCCGGATCCCGTCGCTTCGGCCAAGGACATCCGCGAGACCTTCGGGCGCATGGCGATGAACGACGAAGAAACCGTGGCGCTGATCGCCGGCGGCCATGCCTTCGGTAAAACCCACGGCGCCGGACCTGCCGACAACGTCGGGGCCGAGCCCGAAGCCGCGGGCCTCGAACAACAAGGCTTTGGCTGGAAGAACAGCTTCGGCACCGGCAAAGGCCCGGACACCATCACCAGCGGCCTGGAAGTGACCTGGACCACGACGCCCACCCGGTGGAGCAACAACTACCTGGAAAACCTGTTCGGCTTCGAGTGGGAACTGAGCAAAAGCCCGGCCGGTGCGCACCAGTGGGTTGCGAAAAACGGCGCAGGCGCCGGCACCATCCCGGATGCCCACGACCCGTCCAAACGGCGTAATCCGACCATGCTGACCTCGGACCTGGCCCTGCGACTCGACCCGATCTACGAACCGATCTCGCGGCGTTTCCTGGAAAATCCGGATCAGTTGGCCGACGCCTTCGCCCGTGCCTGGTTCAAACTGATCCACCGCGATATGGGCCCCCTCTCCCGCTACCTCGGCCCGGAAATGCCCAGCGAAGAATTGCTGTGGCAAGACCCGATCCCGGAGGTCGACCATGCTGTGGTCAACGACAGCGACGTCGCAGCACTCAAAAGCAAAGTGCTTGCTTCGGGCCTGAGCGTCTCGCAACTGGTGTCAACGGCGTGGGCGGCGGCTTCCACTTTCCGTGGCTCCGACAAACGTGGCGGTGCCAACGGTGGTCGTCTGCGTCTGGCGCCGCAGAAATCCTGGCAAGCCAACCAGCCTGATCAACTGGCGAATGTGCTGGCGAAACTCGAGAGCATCCAAAGCGAGTTCAATAACAGCGGCAAGAAAATCTCGCTGGCGGATCTGATCGTGCTGGCGGGTGATGCAGGTGTCGAACAGGCGGCGAAAAATGCCGGCCACAGCGTTACGGTGCCGTTCACACCAGGGCGGATGGACGCCTCGCAAGAGCAGACGGATGTCGAGTCTTTCGGCTTCCTCGAACCCATCGCCGATGGCTTCCGTAACTACCTCAAATCCCGCTACAGCGTGTCGGCCGAGCATCTGTTGATCGACAAGGCGCAACAGCTGACATTGACCGCGCCAGAAATGACCGCGCTCGTGGGTGGCCTTCGCGTGTTGAACACCAACGTCGGGCAATCAAAACACGGCGTGTTCACCCAGCAGCCAGAGGCGTTGACCAACGACTTCTTCAAGTACCTGCTGGACATGGGGGTGGAATGGAAACCGACCTCGCAGACCAATGAGGAGTTTGAAGCACGCGATCGCAAAACCGGTGAAGTGAAGTGGACCGGCACGCGAGTTGATCTGGTCTTTGGCTCTCATGCGCAATTGAGGGCATTGGCTGAGGTTTACGCGAGCAGTGATGCGAAGGAGAAGTTTGTGAAGGACTTCGTGGCGGCGTGGACCAAGGTGATGAACCTGGATCGGTTCGATGTGAAGTGATGCAAACGTCAAGACGATGAGGTCTGGAATGGGCCACCTTGATCCGGAAACAGGGATTGGGGTGGCCCATATGGGTCATTCGCGGATGCCTGTCACCGTACACCTTTCGCAGCCTGCTCAGGGCGCGCTGATTAATGCCGTTCGACCCTCGCGCTTCAGGCGACACCCAACCGGCGGGTGACGGATCAAAACACGACCTTCAATCGAACCCCTCCCAACCTGAAAGGTCTGCTGCTTAGTACTTCTCTGGAATCAGCCCCCATGTCTGCACACCAAAGCCTTGTTGTACTCGCTCGGGGAGGGTATGCCGCTCGAGGCGTTCTTTACCTGATCATTGGCATCTTCGCGCTGCTGGCGGCTCAAGACTCGACAAAACCGAAGGACACTCACAGGAGCCTGGAGGCCGTGTTAAGCCAGCCTTTCGGTTACGTTTTAGTCGGGTTAGTGGTGGCAGGCCTGCTCGCCTTCGCCTGTTGGCGAGTGTTGCAAGCCCTGCGCGACGTTGATCATCACGGTCACGAAATGAAGGGTTTGGTCATTCGGGCAGGTTTGTTGGCGGGCGGTGTAGTCAACGGCGCGCTGGCGTTTTTTGCGTTGGGCTTACTCATCAGCGGCATCAAAAACTCGGGCGATACCGGCGGCGGGCAGACCAAGGATTTACTGGCGCAACTGTTGTCCTGGGAGCACTCGAATGTACTGGTGTACCTCGTTGCTCTCATCCCTCTCGGCGTAGGCATTGCTCACATCATCAAGGGATGGAAGTCCACGTTCGAGAAATATTTCGAAGCTGACGAAGACGTCATGCGCTACGTCCGTCCGGTCTCTCGGTTCGGTCTGATCGCCCGGGGCGTCGTGTTTATCGAAATCTCTCTATTGCTGATCATCAGTGGCTCCCGCTATAAGGCCATGGATCCGCCCGGCATGAAGGAAGCCCTCGATGCGCTACAGAACCTGCCGGCCGGCGGCGTCATCTTGATGGTGATGGCCTTGGGGTTGATCGCCTTTTCGGTTTACAGCTTGTCCGAAGCCGTCTGGCGCAAGATCAACATGGATGTGCCTGGCGTACCGGGCGCATAGCGGCATGATTCCGAACAGGCTGCCAAGTGAAACGAGTCTGCTGTCGATTCACGACTCGCCGTCGACAAGTCTCACCCTGTGGCAGTCTGACGGTCCCAGCTTTTCCCCGCTTGATGAGCGAACATCCATCGGCATCAGGGGCTGGCCGGACTTGTTGTCCAACAGCAAAGAACGCGTCTCCTGCGGTTGGAACAGGAAACGTTCGCCCCACTGCCTCATGCTGACCACCACCGGAAAGATCTCACGTCCTTTGTCCGTAAGGACGTACTCCTTGTAGGCGCTTCCATCTGAAGCCGGTCGAACGTCGAAGACGCCGACCTCAACCAATGCTTTCAGTCGCGAGGCCAGAATATTTTTGGCCACGCCCAGGCTCTTCTGAAATTCGCTGAATCGGCGAATATCGTCAAATGCGTCGCGAAGGATCATGAGCGACCAGCGATCCCCAATGACCTCGAGTGTTCTTGCTACCGGGCATTCGCTGCTTTGCGGTGAAGTGCCTTCGACCATCGTATTTACCTTTTGGATGAGGGTTGCCAAGTCTGCCGATCAATCTGGTTGCAATTTGAAACCTGGTTCAGTAATAATCGAAACCGGTTTTAAATTGAAACCAGCTTAACGCCACGGAGGCCAACATGACAGCAGATGCCGACTCAGCCACCAAACGATTCTCCAGGCAGCCTTCGGGATTGCCGCTGACGGATACCGGACAAAGCAGCAGGAACGCCCAGCCTGCGGGGCTTTCTCCGTCACTCACGTTATTGTTTTCTGTCACCTGCGCACTGGCCGTCGCCAATGTTTACTTTGCCCAACCCTTGCTCGCTTCAATGGCTGAAAGCCTTGGCGTCAGCTCAGGATTGATCGGGGTCGTGGTGACGGCCACTCAGGCTGGATACGCGATGGGGTTGCTGTTCATCGTACCGCTGGGTGACAAGGTCAACCGTAAACGGCTGATTTTGACTCAAGTAATGCTGTCTGCCATAGCGCTGGCCGCAGCCGGCGCATCACAGCAGTGGCTGGCCCTGCTGGGCGCCATGATCGTGATGGGCTTGCTGGCCGTGGTTGTTCAGGTGCTCGTGGCCTATGCCGCCGCGCTGGCAACGCCATCACAACGTGGGCAGGCGGTGGGAACTGTTACAAGTGGAGTTGTCCTGGGCATTCTTCTTGCGCGGTTTACCTCAGGGCTGATCGCAGATCTGGCGGGCTGGCGCGCCGTTTATTTCGTTTCCTCAGGATTGATGCTGACCCTCGCGGTGGTGTTCTGGAAAGTGGTGCCTGCCGCCGTGTCGCCACGCAACTCTGAGTCCTACCCAGCGCTTATCCGGTCGCTCTTCAAGCTGTTCCTGACCGAACCGGTTTTGCGGATCAGGGGCCTGTTGGCCTTGTTGATCTTTGCCGCTTTTTCCGTGCTGTGGACCTCCATGGTGCTGCCGCTGAGCACTCCGCCGCTGTCGCTTTCACACACGGCCATCGGCCTGTTTGGCCTGGCCGGTGTCGCCGGCGCCCTGGCTGCCAGAAGCGCCGGCCAGTGGGCGGATAGAGGTTTGGGACAACGCGTTACCGGCATTTCGCTGGGGCTCCTGACACTTTCCTGGTTGCCCATCACTTTTGCCGAGACGTCCCTGATCGCGCTGGTCTGCGGTGTCATTGTGCTCGACTTCGCGGTGCAAGCCGTACACGTCACCAACCAGAGCCTTATTTTTGCGGCACGACCCGACGCCCAGAGTCGCATGGTCGGCGCCTACATGTGCTTCTACTCGGTCGGCAGTGCGCTTGGGGCAGTCGCCGCGACCCAGGTTTATGCGCGCTGGGGTTGGACGGCTGTGAGCCTGCTGGGCGCATTAATCAGCGCTGCGGCTTTGGCGGTTTGGATTTTTACGAGTCATCTATCACCGACCAATCAAGGAAGATCAGCATGAAAGCCAGACACCTGCTACTCGCCATCTCGATTACGGCCATTTGGGGCGTGAATTTTTCAGTGATCAAACTGGGCCTCACCACCATTGACCCGCTGATTCTTGCCGGTATTCGCTTCACGCTTTGCGCACTTCCAGCGATCTTTTTCATTCCGAAACCTGATGTGCAGTGGCGCTACATCATTGGTTACGGCCTGGTCTTCGGCATAGGACTCTGGGGCGTCGTCAACCTTGGCATCAAGTCGGGCCTCTCTGCAGGCATCGCTTCGCTGGTGCTTCAGTTCAGCGCGTTTTTCACGATCCTGCTGGGCTCATGGATATTCAAGGAAACCATTTCCCGCTACCAACTGGCGGGCATGGGCATCGCCTTCTGTGGCTTGTTGAGCATCATCTCGATTGTTGACGGGACAGTGACGACGGCCGGGCTGATCCTGGTGCTGCTGGGCGCGGTGGCCTGGAGTGCGGCCAACGTAATCAACAAAAAAGCCAGGACCACTCAGGTCTTCGCTTTCCTGGTGTGGTCCAGTGCGTTTTCGCCCATCCCTCTTTTCGCGCTTGATTACGCGGTCAACGGCTCGACGGGTTACAACGCGTTGGTGAATCAGCTCGACTACCGTGCCGTCCTGTCGATCCTGTTCCAGGTCTACCCCAACACCCTGTTCGGCTACTGGGTGTGGAATTCACTTCTGAAACGATACCCAGTGTCTACCGTCGCGCCGTTATCGTTATTGGTGCCGGTATTCGGACTGCTGGGTTCAGTCATGATTTTCAATGAGCCCCTGTCATTCAACAAAATCGTTGCAGTCGTTCTCATCGTATCGGGGCTTGGCGTCGGCTTATACGGAAAGCGTTTCCTCAGCGCCGTGCTCAGACATCAACCGGCTTGATTCACGACCGTAATCTGCGTCAGCCCTACCCGCTCGGCCTGTTCCAGAATCTGCGCCGGCGTCGCGTCTGCGGTGGGCATGATCAGGCTGTTTTCACCGTCGCCATAGTGCAGCTGAAGCAAGTGCATCGCGGCCTCATGGACGGGCAACCGAGGTTGCTCCAGTTCGAACAGGTAGGTGCGGGGCTCGCCGTTGAACAGGTAATTCAGGGTCCATTCATGCATGGTTCGATCCTCTTATGGAAAAAGAACTGCTGATTATCCTGACCTGTTGGTCAGCTCGTGGTTCAACTGTTCGTCCACGAAACAGTCACACGAAAATTCTTCTAATGCTGAGGCAGCGGTCGTTACGATGAACACTGGTTCAACAGGAGGAATGCAATGGAGCTGAAGTTCAGTCACGTCGATGTACTGGTCAAGAACCTCGAAGAAGCCTGTGCTTACTACGCACAGATTCTGCAAGCCAGGATCTCTAAAACGCTTGTCTGGGAACGCGGTGGTCTGCACGTGCGCTACGCGATTGCGTTGATCGGTCAGGAGCGATTCATGCTGGTACAACCGCTGGCGGGGAACCTGAAGGAGCTCCTGGATTCCCTGGGCGAAGGCATGATTTACCGCCACTGCTATTCCACGCCGGACATCGAGAAGGCCTATGACGATTTGATGGCCGCGGGTGTTCAGCCAGAAGATGAAAATGGAAAACCACTCGCCCGCGCGAACCTGCAATCTCCGTCCGGGACTCGCATCATCTGGCTGCCAAAGCGCTTCGGGCACTTCTCCATCGAGATATTGGAAGACAAGGCGTTGGAGGCCTTTATCGAGGATGCGTTTGCCTGAATGGGGCTGCGGTGAATGTCCGGTTTCGCCCGGGCGGGGCATCGATTGTCCCATCCGAGTTGACAGTCAAACCGTTTTCACCCTCTTTTTCCCCTTCCTGCAGATCATTAATCTGAGCCCATGTTGAACGAAGCCACTTACCCCTCCCGAGAAAGGATTTCATCATGAGCAAAGCCACTTACAACCGCCTGAACAAAGACGACGCCGTAGTCCTGATGATCGACCACCAGACCGGTCTGATCTCGCTGGTGCAGGACTTCTCGCCGAACGAGTTCAAAAACAATGTGCTGGCCCTGGCTGACGTCGCCAAATTCTTCGAACTGCCGACCATCCTGACCACCAGTTTCGAACAAGGCCCCAATGGTCCGCTGGTCCCGGAGCTCAAGGAAATGTTTCCCGACGCGCCCTACATTGCCCGCCCTGGCCAGATCAACGCCTGGGACAACGAAGATTTCGTCAAGGCGATCAAGGCGACCGGTCGCAAACAGCTGATCATTGCCGGTGTCGTGACCGACGTGTGCGTGACCTTCCCGACGCTGTCGGCCCTGGCTGAAGGGTTTGAAGTGTTCGTGGTCACGGATTCTTCCGGCACCTTCAACACCACCGTGCAACAGGCTGCGTGGAACCGCATGACGCAAGCCGGTGCGCAAATGATGAACTGGTTCTCGGTAGCCTGCGAGTTGCAGGGTGACTGGCGCAACGACATCGAAGGCCTGGGCAACTTGCTGTCCCAGCGCATCCCGAACTATCGCAACCTGATGAACAGCTACTCGGCATTAGCAGTCCGTCAGGCGTAAACCTGACGCGCAAAACCCAAGGCCCGCTTTTGCGGGCTTTGGCAATCTTCTGATTTTTCATATCCGAAAATCGTGTAGGAAACCACCCACTGTGGCGAGGGAGCTTGCTTCCGCTGGGCGGCGAAGCCGCCCCAACCCCGCCAAAATTTTAAACATGCCCACCTCCCGTAGCAGCTGGCGAAGCCTGCGTTCGGCTGCGCAGCAGCCGTAAATCCGGCACGCACGGTCCACCTGACACTAAACAACCTCTGGATTCACGTCAGTTACTCAACCGGATGCTGCTCCCGTCATCTCCCACAAATCCGATTTTCCGTCCTACAACCCCGTTTGCAGGCACCAAAATCGGCGCCTATATTCGACCCCTCGCTGACCAAAGTTAGCGATTGGGTTTCGCAGCCCTACAGAAGTGATCACACCGCTAAAAACAACTGTGGCAAACTTTGCCGCCGTTACGTTTTATGGCGGCTGTGTGTGGGAGACCTTCGGGTCTGCCGGCTTCGATCTCTTCTCCGGTCTGCGAACCCGCACATAGCTGCCACCCCTTTGTTTCGCAGCAGAAAGGTGGCGTCTCATAATTCCTTGAAGAGCTCATCCTTATGTCCACAAACAACACGCCCCGCCGCTTCACCCCCATGTCCCAACTCGCCACCGACTACCCCGTCCTGCTCATCGACTACGACGCTCCCCTGCGCGAACTCCACAACTGCCTCAGCGAACGCCTCAACGCCGTCCTCAAATACCTCAACCTCATGGCCTGCACCAGCCTCCCCGACTACGCCGAACACGACATCAACACCGTCACTAACATCGCCCGGATCATGGTCCAGGATGTGAGCGATGTGTTTCGGGTGATTGAGCAGCGTGGGTTTGATGTCCCCAAGAGTCAGTGATCAACGTTGAGTCGTAAAAAAACCCGCACTGAGTTGCGGGTTTTTTTTGGTTCAGGCCTGTCGAGTTGGCGAGAGGATTGTCTTCTCTATCAGCGCAGCGACGTCCTTCGCACCAAAACAACGAAATTTAACGCTGCCAGCGTTGGTATCCAGACGGATGATCTTCGTCATGAACCCGCCTTCAATCGTGACCTTTCGGATGAAGGCCAGTGGGAGTTCAATATCCAGCGTCCCGTCCTGAACGAGGCGGTTCATGGCATTGGCACTCAAACGAACCACATTTTGGGTCAGCTCCATCTTCCCGCCAACCCAAAGTCCTCCGTATGCTTCCTTGAAGGCCTCCAGCACATCGCCCAACGCGTCCACATCCCCAGCCTCGGCCATGGAATACAAATCGTCCACGTTGCCGTAATTCACCTCGGCATCGTCCACCAGAAAATTCACCAACTTTGACTTCAAAATCTGTCCAGTCATCTTTGCCTCTCCATTATTGGAAAAGGCGACAGGTCTATTTATTCAAATAGTTCTATCACCTTTTTCCTGTCACCTTTTTTCTTGCCTTTTCTGCCTGGAACTTTACTACAAAATGATGTCGATATGATGGCGCGCCACGACATCTTGTCAGTGGGGCACCAGAGTCAGGCTGTTTCCTGGCAAACCATGGACGTGTGTAATGAGACTGATCATTGCGGTGTTTTTGATGCTTAGCGGGTATGCCTATGCGGGTTGTGCCAACATCGATGACAGTGACCAACGTAACTACTGTAATGCCAAACAAAGTGGCGGCAGCTGCGCGATTATCAACAACGCTGACTTGCGCAATACCTGCTACGCGGAAACCGACGGTCGTAGTTGCGCCCTCATCAGCGACAGTGACCAGCGCAACTATTGCTATGCAAAACAAGATGGCCGTAGCTGCGCGATTATCAATAACGCTGACTTGCGCAATACCTGCTACGCGGAAACTGACGGCCGTAGTTGCGCCCTCATCAGCGACAGTGACCAGCGCAACTATTGCTATGCAACACAAGATGACCGTAGCTGCTCGATTATCAGCAACAGCGACCTGCGCAAACAATGTGAAGCCACGAAGCCATGAAGCCCGGCTCACAGAGCGAGTCTTGAGCCTATTCTTCAGCCACATAAAACCCGCATCACTGCGGGTTTTTCATAACCTGTTTTTACCCCTGCCCGCCTTTCCCAATCAAAGCAAAAGCCCCTTCACCATTGGCACACACGCCAACTGGAGCCCTGAAGGCGCATGGTAAATAGCAGGTTCGTCACCCACGAAACCGCAGCGCCGGTAAAAATCAGCCGCGTTCAACGTAGCGTCCAGATTGACCGCCTTCAGGCCCAACTCCCGCGCCAGGCATTCCAGATGGCTGAGCATCTTCAAGCCGATGCCTTGTTGCATGAAACCCGGCAGCACAAAGATCGCGCCGATTTCGCTGTTGTCCAGATCAAGCATCCCTGTCGCCACCGGTTCACCCTGAATGCAGCCCAGGTAAAAGTGCTTCTCCATCAAGTCGCTGTACCCGTCGTTGGCCGCGCCTGCCGTCCAGGCAAGCATCTGTTCTGTGGTATAGGCGCCGATGCATTGGTGCCGTATCGCTTGAAGGCGGATATCGAATGCGGTTTGGGCATCGCTTGGCTGGGCGCGTCTGATCTCGAACATTTCATTCTCCTTTTAGCCATCGGTGGGCGGAGAACTAAAAAGCCCCGTCCATTTCTGGCGGGGCCTTGGGTAACTACGTCAAATCCTGTGAACGCGTGACCTCACAGCCCGCCAGCGGCGGTCATGGAAGTGCACATCATGTTCAAGCGGGGGATGTAGGTCATGGGTCGATAGTGTTTTGGATGATCGGGCTTGTCAATTTTGAGGAAAATAAATGCGTCCCCTTTTACCGCTCTTTTTCTGTCTTGGAACTTTTTAACCAACTGATGTCGATATGATGGCGCACCACAACATCAATCAGTGGGCCAACCAGCGCCAGGCTGTTTCCTGGAAAACCATGGACGTGTGTGATGAGACTGATTATTGCAGCGCTTTTGATGCTTAGCGGGTATGCCCACGCCAGTTGTGCCAGCATCAGTGACAGTGACCAGCGCTACTACTGTAATGCTAGAGCAGGTGGCGGGAGCTGTGCGGGTATCAGTAACAGCGACCTGCGCAGCCAATGTTATGCCTTGAATCACTGAGTAAACGGCTCATCCGAGTCCCCATTCATCCTGGGCCACTACGCGCCATGCGGCTCCCTGGCAATCAAGGAAGTGTGCAATGAGACTAATACTCGCAGTGATGCTGATGTTCAGCGGCTACGTTTACGCCAGTTGCGAAAACATCAGCAACGATGACCAGCGTAACTATTGCAAGGCGCGTGAGGGCCGGGGCGGTTGTCAGAATATTAAGAACGACGACCAGCGCAACGCTTGCAAAGCGGAAACGGAAGGTACGGGTGATTGTGGAAACATTCGCGATGATGACCAGCGCAACTATTGCAAAGCCAAGCAAGGCTCCGGCGGTTGCCAAAACATCAAGAACGACGACATGCGCAATGCCTGCAAAGCGCAAACAGAAGGTACGAGTGACTGTGGAAACATTCGCGATGATGACCAGCGCAATTACTGCAAGGCCCAGCAAGGCTCCGGAGGTTGCCAGAACATCAAGGACGACGGTCTGCGCAATCAGTGCAAATCCATGACGCCTTAGCTGAACGGCACAGCGACAGCCGCGTGATAAAGGTGACAGGTCTTTTATTTAAATAGATCTGTCACCTTTTTCTGGTTCAGCTTTTTCTGGTTGCGTCACTGCGGGTTATTCATGACCTGTATTTCCCCCTACCCGCCTTCCCCCCAATCAACGCAAAAGCCGATTTTGTACTATTTTTGTAGATTCTCTGGATTGACCTGCACCTGATCAGAACGGGCTGAAGGTCATCAATGATCCGTAACAGGAGATCGCCTCATGAAGCTTTTGCTTAGGTCCTTTGGATTCTCATTGCTCCTGGTGGCATCGGCGGTGTTCGCTCATCACGGCTGGAGTGAGTACGACTCGAGCAAACCCTTGCAGCTGGACGGAACAATCGAGGAATTCGGTTATTCCCACCCGCATGGGTTCGTTCGCCTGAAGACCGACGACAAGACTTGGAGCGTCGTGCTGGCGCCGCCATCGCGCATGGAAAACCGCGGGCTTTCCAAAGAAATGCTGAGTGTCGGCAAGCGGGCCATGGTGGTTGGCTATCAGAATCGCAACAAACCCGATGAACTGCGCGCAGAACGCATCACGGTCGACAACAAAACCACTGAGTTACGCTGATGCAGACAACCAGCACCAGTGGTGGAACGGGTCTGGAGGGATGGCTGGACTATGTGGGTGACTCGCAACTCGGTTCGGCCATGCGCAGCGAGTTATGGCTGTATCCGATAGTCGAGGTGGTTCACATCATTGGTTTCGTGGTGCTTGCTGGCTCGGTCATCATGTTCGATCTGCGGGTTCTCGGGCTGTCGAGAGATCTTGCGGTGACGGCACTGGCTCGCCACCTCCTGAGGTGGGGAGTCGCAGCTCTGCTATTGATAGTCCCAGCGGGGCTGATGATGTTTTCAGCCCATCCACACGACTTCGCATCCAACGGCGTTTTTATTCTGAAGCTTTGCTTGATCGGTATTGCGGGGCTCAATGCGGCTCTTTTTCATGTTGGTGTGTTCCGTTCAGTAGACCGGTGGAACACCGACACCGCGGCGCCTGGAATAGCAAAAATCCAGGCGATACTTTCGATTATGTTATGGATCAGCGTGGTGCTCTGCGGCCGCCTGCTGGCCTACACCTGACAGGGCGACATGGAAAAAAGAGACCAGGTCTATTGATTCCACTTCCAACAAATAGTATTAGAGCGCCCACCTCAAAGCGCTACGGACAGAAACGCCCATGAAACCGTTGTATTCAGGCTCGCTACTGCTTCTGATTACGGGTTGCTCGCCGATCCCGCAATACGAAACCCCTGCCAATGCTCCCCAAGCGCAGATTCGCAGTGAAATGGACGCACTCATCAACCGCCGTAACTACTTGACCCTTAGCGCAGCGCCGACCATTGCCTGCAAGTACGGCAGGTCGGTACCCGTGACACCCGCTCGGGAACTATTCTCGGTCAGAGGCGGGTACCCCTCGGAACCCGAAGGTTTTCGAGCCATTGAAGCGGGCAAACCGATCCACCTGGTGCTGGAGGGCGGGGCCAGCGGCAACCGCAGATGCACGGTCGATTTTGTAACTGAGTTCATGCCGGGGGGCCGCTATGTGATCAAGGGCGGCATCACCGATGGCCCCGATGTCATGAGCGGCTGCCAGATCAACATCGTTGATCTGGATTCCGGAGCGCGACTTTTACAGGCTAAGCAATCAGCGGCCAACGGCTGTGCCCTGGATCGGTTATCACTGCCGACGCCTTGAGCGCGCCGACCGATTGAGCGCTGTCATCTATTCGTTTACTGATCGTCGGGCCCTCGACCGCGCCGGCATCAGCGTTAAAACGGATAGCAACCGCCTGGTCAAGGACAGAGCTAACTGCTCCGCGAACTAATCAAGGCGTTTAAGACAAGGTGACTGACCTATTTGTTGAAATAGATCTGTCACCTTTTTTTACGATTTTCTTCAGCAACTCGTATAGCCCAGCAGGAACCAGCGGCGTTTCGCCAGTAATACTGTCGAGCGCCAGCCACTTCGCAACAAAGGCAGCGCCATCGCTTTCTTGAGCATCCAAGTGAGGCAGCTCGTAGACGCTGGCATCCACGAATTTCGCATCGTAGACCTGCACGATTTCGTGCCCGGGCGTGCCGGCATACGTGAAGATGTTTTCGAGTGTGCCGAGCAGGCGAACATCGGTGATGGATAAACCGAGTTCTTCATCGACTTCACGTAATACCGCTTGGGCGCTGGTTTCGCCGAACTCTATTCCGCCACCGATTGGGCGCATGAAGGGCTTTCCAGTAACGGGGTCGAGTGCTTCGTTGACCAGTATCTTGCCATCGTGATGGAAGATGCAGAGTGCTAGCGGGCGGATGCGGAGTGCGGTCATGATTTGAAGTCCATTTGCTTTGATCAAACTCTGTAGCAGGTGCGTCCATTGGGCAAGGGTGGTGGCCGCGGGCGCAGCCTTCGGCAGCTGCTACAGGGTGTCCGTTTTGATATCAGAAGTTGGCCGGGGTGTTGGCACTGATGATTTCCGCTTCATCCTGGCCAATATTGCGAAACCGGTGCGGCAGCGTTGTCGGGAAGTAGTAGCCGTCGCCCGCGTTGAGCACACTGATCTGCCCATCCACCGTCAGTTCAACCGTGCCCCGGGTAACGAGCCCACACTCCTCCCCTTCCGAATGCACAATCGGCTCTTCCCCCGAACTCGCCCCCGGCGCGTACTGCTCGCGCAAAAAGCGCATCTGCCGGCTCGGCACGGGCGCGCCAATCAGCAACAACCGCAGCCCATGACGGCCAAGATCCGGCTGTTCATTAGCCCGAAACACGTATTGATGCTCGCGCGGCGGTTGGTCGAAGGTGAAGAAGTCCGCCAAAGACATCGGTATGCCTTCGAGCAGTTTTTTCAGGGAGCTGACGGAGGGACTGACGCGATTCTGTTCGATCAGGGAGATGGTGGCATTGGTGACGCCGCTACGCCGGGCCAGCTCGCGCTGGGACAGTTTGTAGCTTTCGCGTACTAATTTGAGTCGTGAGCCCGTGTCCATGACAGCCTTATGCGAGAAATACTTAAGGGTTATGGGGGTGGATGGCGGGCGACTTTTGGCCGCGAAAGTACCGCTTCCCTGTCCCGGAATTGTGAAAGGCGGGTATTAAATCACGTTTGGTGGAGTTGCTCAGCAGGTTCGATAACTGGTTAGTGAAAAAGCGGAAGTTGCTCATGCCAGAACGTTTGGCGATGTAGGTTTTGGGGGTGTCAGGTGGCGTTGATGGTGGCTGATGTGGCCTCATCGCGAGCAGGCTCACGCCTACAGTTTGGGCCGGGGCGTATGCACCTTTTGTGCACGTCATAGATCTACTGTAGGAGTGAGCCTGCTCGCGATGGCGGTGTGTCAGCTACATCAATGGTGGCTGATGTGGCCTCATCGCGAGCAGGCTCGCTCCTACAGTTTGATCGGTGGTGTGGCTTAGATCCCGAACCGATCACGCAGCGCGTAATACGCGGCGCCCATGGCGGTGAGTGGCGCCTGGAAGGTACGGCCGCCGAGCATCGGCATGTGCGGGAGCGAGGCAAACGCGTCGAAGCGTTCGGCGTCGCCGCGGATCATTTCCGAGATCAGTTTGCCGGCCAGGTGCGAGCAGGTGACGCCGTGGCCGCTGTAGCCTTGCATGTAGTAAGCGTTTTTCTCGATGCGGCCGAATTGCGGCATGCGTGACATGGTGAGCAGGAAGTTGCCGGTCCAGCGGTAGTCGATCTTCACGTCCTTCAGTTGCGGGAAGGTCTTGAGGATTTTCGGTTTGATCAGTTGCTCGATGTCGTCCGGTTCGCGGGCGCCGTAGACCACACCGCCGCCGTACAGCAGGCGGTTGTCGGCGGTGAGACGGTAGTAGTCGAGCAAGTAGTTGCAGTCTTCGACACAGTAGTTGTTTTTGATCAGGCTGCGCGCGACTTGCTCGGACAACGGCTCGGTGACGACGATTTGCGAGCCGCACGGCATGCTTTTGCGTGTGACGCGGTTGTCGAGGTCTTGCGGCAGGTAGGCGTTGCCGGCGATCAGCAGGTATTTGGCGCGCACAACGCCTTTGGCGGTGCGCACGGTGATCGGTTCGCCGTAGGTGATTTCCACCGCTGCCGATTGTTCGTAGATCTTGCCGCCGAGGCCGATGATGGCCGAGGCTTCGCCGAGGGCCAGGTTCAGCGGGTGGATGTGGCCGCCCTGCATGTCGAGCAAGCCACCGACGTAGTTGTCGCAACCGACTTCGCGCTTGATGTCCGCGGCGTCGAGCAGGGTCAGGTTTTTGTTGCCGTAACGCTCCCAGCTGCTTTTCTGTTCGGCCAGGCCTTTGAGCTGCTTTTTGTTCAGCGCGGCGAAGATGCCGCCCGGCTTGTAATCGCACTGGATGTCGTAGTGTTGTATGCGCTGCCGGATGATGTCGGCGCCTTCGAAGATCATGCTGCCGAGGACTTCAGCGGTCTTGTCGCCGTAGCGTTCTTCGATGACATCGACGTCGCGGCTGTAGGAGTTGACCAGTTGGCCACCGTTGCGACCGCTGGCGCCGAAGCCGACTTTGGCGGCTTCGAGCACGGTCACGCTGTAGCCCGCTTCGCAAAGGAACAGGGCCGAGGACAGACCGGTGTAGCCGGCGCCAATGATGCAGACGTCGCAGTCCACTGCTTGTTCCAGGACGGGGAAGTCGCCGGTGAAGTTGCGGGTGGCGGCGTAGTAGCTGTTTACGTGGGTTTGTTTCACAGAATCTTGTTTCATAGCTTTCTCCGATGGCCACCGGCAGTGCCGGCGACCGTCGCTTTTTTTTATAGGTATTAGAGCTTGATCCAGGTCGCTTTGAGTTCGGTGTATTTGTCGAACGCGTGCAGCGATTTGTCCCGACCGTTACCCGACTGCTTGTACCCGCCGAACGGCGCGGTCATGTCGCCGCCGTCGTACTGGTTGACCCAGACGCTGCCAGCGCGCAAGCCGCGGGCGAAGGTGTGGGCCTTGCTCAGGTTGCTGGTCCAGACGCCTGCGGCCAGGCCGAAGATGCTGTCGTTGGCGATGGCCAGCGCTTCTTCAGCGGTGTCGAAGGTGATCAGCGACAGCACCGGGCCGAAGATTTCTTCACGGGCGATGGTCATGGCATTGGTCACACCGTCGAAAATCGCCGGTTCCACGTACAGGCCACCGGTGCTTTCAAGGGTGCGGCTGCCGCCGGCGATCAGTTGCGCGCCCTGGTCTTTGCCGACCTGGATATAGCGCAGCACGTTGTCCAGTTGGCGCTGATCGACGACTGCGCCGACGGTGGTTTCCGGGTCCAGCGCGTGCCCCGGTTTCCACGCTTGCAACGCTTCCACCAGCAGCGGAATGAACTGCTCGCGAATCGAACGTTCCACCAGCAAGCGCGAGCCGGCGGTGCAGACTTCGCCCTGGTTGAAAGCAATCGCACCCGCCGCCGCTTGTGCTGCCGCGCGCAAATCCGGTGCGTCGGCGAACACCACGTTCGGGCTCTTCCCCCCTGCTTCGAGCCAGACGCGTTTCATGTTGCTTTGCCCGGCGTAGATCAGCAGTTGCTTGGCAATCGCGGTCGAGCCGGTGAAGGCCAGCACGTCGACGTCCATGTGCAGCGCCAGCGCCTTGCCGACGGTGTGACCGTAACCCGGCAGGACGTTGAACACGCCTTTCGGGATGCCCGCATCCAGGGCAAGCTGCGCGATGCGGATGGCGGTCAGTGGCGACTTTTCCGAAGGCTTGAGGATGAACGAGTTGCCGGCTGCAAGCGCCGGGGCGAACTTCCAGCTGGCCATGATCAACGGGAAGTTCCACGGCACGATGGCGGCGACCACACCCGCTGGTTCGCGGGTGATGAGGCCGAGTTGGTCGTGCGGCGTAGCGGCGACTTCGTCGTAGATCTTGTCGATGGCCTCGGCGCTCCAGCGGATCGCGTTGGCGGTCGCCGGGATGTCGATGTTCATGGAGTCGTTGATCGGCTTGCCCATGTCGAGGGTTTCGAGCAGGGCCAGTTCTTCCTGGTTGGCCAGGATGAGATCGGCGAAGCGAATCAAAATGCGCTTGCGTTCTGCGGGTGCCAACCGCGCCCAGATGCCGGATTCGAAGGTGCGGCGTGCGACGACGACGGCCGCATTGGCGTCGGCTTCGTCGGTGCTGACGACGTTGGCCAGGAAACGGCCGTCGACCGGGCTCATGCACTCAAAAGTGGCGCCGCTGAGTGCCGAGCAGTACTGGCCGTCGATGAATGCGCGACCTTCGATTGTTAGGGACTGGAAGCGTTGCTCCCAGTCGCTGCGAGTGTTTGTCATGGTTGTGACTCGACGCAGAGGAATTGGTGGTCGTCAGTTAAAACTTGAAACGCAATCCCCTGTAGGAGTGAGCCTGCTCGCGATAGCGGTGAATCAGGCGACATCAATGCTGACTGATGCGCCGCTATCGCGAGCAGGCTCACTCCTACAGTTGATCGGCGTTGTTCGTCTTAGACGGTATGCAAGTACCAGTTGTACTCAAGGTCCGAGATGGAGTTCTCGAACTCGGCCAGCTCGCTTTCCTTGCACGCCACGAACACGTCGATGTACAGCGGGTCGATGTATTTGGCCATGACTTCGCTGTCGTCCAGCTCACGCAATGCATCGCGCAGGTTGTTCGGCAGGCTCTGCTCGTTCTGCTCGTAGCTGTTGCCTTCAACCGGTGCGCCCGGCTCGATTTCGTTGGTCAGGCCGTGGTGGATACCGGCCAGCACCGAGGCCATCAGCAGGTATGGGTTGGCATCGGCGCCGGCGACGCGGTGTTCGATGCGTACCGAATCCGCGGAACCGGTCGGCACACGCACCGCCACGGTACGGTTGTCGATGCCCCAGCTCGGCGAGTTCGGTACGTAGAACTGCGCACCAAAACGGCGATACGAGTTGACGTTCGGGCACAGGAACGCCATCTGCGCCGGCAGGGTCTCGAGCACACCGCCGATCGCGTGTCGCAGCGCGGCGTTCTGCTCGGGATCCTCGCTGGCAAAGATGTTGTTGCCTTCTTTGTCGAGAATCGAAATGTGCACGTGCAAACCATTACCCGCCTGGCCCGGATACGGCTTGGCCATAAACGTGGTGTCCATCTCGTGGTCGTAGGCGATGTTCTTCACCAGACGCTTGAGCAACACCGCGTAGTCGCAGGCCTTGATCGGGTCATTGACGTGATGCAGGTTCACTTCGAACTGCGCCGGGGCGCTTTCCTTGACGATGGCGTCAGCAGGAATGCCTTGCTCTTTCGCGCCTTCGAGGATGTCTTGCAGGCAATCGACGTATTCGTCGAGGTCGTCGATCAGGTAGACCTGGGTCGACACCGGACGCTTGCCCGATACCGGCGAACGCGGCGACTGCGGACGACCGTTCACGTTGTCCTGGTCGATCAGATAAAACTCGAGTTCGAATGCCGCGCAAATGGTCAGGCCAAGTTCGTCGAACTTGCGCACCACATTGGCCAGCACTTCGCGCGGATCGGCGAAGAACGCCTCGCCTTCCAGTTCATGCATGGTCATCAGCAACTGAGCTGTTGGGCGCTTCTGCCACGGCTCGATGCTCAGGGTGCCCGGGATGGGGAAACAGATTCGGTCCGAGTCGCCGATGTCCAGACCCAGGCCGGTGCTTTCCACCGTGGAACCGTTGATGTCCAGAGCAAACAGAGACGCCGGGAGGTTGATGCCTTTTTCGTAAACCTTATGAAGACTGGTGCGTTCGATGCGCTTGCCGCGCACCACACCGTTCATATCCGCAATCAGAAGGTCGACGTACAAAACCTCAGGATATTTCTTAAGGAATGCGTTTGCTTCGTTGAGTTGAACGGTACGCAGAGGGACCGACATGATGCACCTATTAGCTGTTAATTATTATGTTCACTACCTTGTTGCGAGCCCAGTCAATCCGAAAGGCAAAGTGAAGTCAATAGCGAACACTTGGCCTTTCAACCTTTATTTTCGGGCCTTTTTGGGGGACGAGAGTGCCAGATCAGCCTTGAGCACCGTGTAAATCCTGAGCATTGGACGATCGGCGTTTAGAATTTTTTACATGAGAGTTGTTAATTAAAATCAACAAGGCTAAGCTCCGGAAAAGCTCGTTCAAGTGTGAAACTTCGAGGTGATAAAAATGGCATTCAAGCCATTGATCGGCATTACAGCGTGCGTCAAACAGATTGGCCTGCACCCCTACCACATCAGCGGCGACAAGTACTTGCGTGCTGTCAGCGTCGCGGCTTTGGGGCTGCCTGTGGTCATTCCTTCCTTAGGCGAATTGACTGAAATCGAGGATGTGCTCGCGCATCTCGACGGTCTGCTGCTGACCGGCTCTCCCTCGAACGTGGAACCTTTCCACTATCAAGGCCCGGCCAGTGCCCCCGGCACGGATCACGATCCGGCGCGGGACGCCACCACCCTTCCTTTATTGCGTGCGGCCATTGCGGCGGGTGTGCCGGTACTCGGCATCTGCCGCGGCTTTCAGGAAATGAACGTGGCATTCGGCGGCAGCCTGCACCAGAAGGTGCATGAACTGCCGGGCATGCTCGATCACCGGGAAGCGGACAGTCCGGAGCTGGCGGTGCAATACGCCCCGGCCCATGCGGTGACGGTGCAACCGGGCGGCGTGTTCGAAGCGCTGGAGTTGCCGGCCGAGTTCAGGGTCAATTCGATTCACAGTCAGGGCATTGATCGACTGGCTCCGGGCTTGCGCTCGGAAGCGGTTGCGCCGGACGGTTTGATCGAGGCGATTTCGGTGGAGCACAGCAAGGCGTTTGCCGTCGGCGTCCAATGGCACCCGGAATGGCAGGTGCTTTCGAATCCGCCTTATCTGAGTATTTTCCAGGCGTTCGGCGATGCGTGCCGGCAACGGGCTGCGCTGCGTAAAACCCGCTGACTTAAAACAACCCTTTACTGCCCCCGCGAGTCAGGCGGGCGTGCCTTTGCGCGTCCGTGACTTGCGAAACAACACACTGCAATAACAACAAGTACGACCCAGGCAGCCAGGATGGCGGCGCCGAATAAGCCCGAGCGATATGGATCCGGCGAACGCAATCCTTTGTAGGAGCGAGGCTTGCCCGCGAAGGCGGTGTATCAGGTAACGATGATGTCGACTGACACTCCGTCTTCGCGGGCAAGCCTCGCTCCTACAGGGTTCGCACTTCGACTGAAACTATCCGGGCTTGCAATCCACTCTTAAGTCAGGCCGCGTTGGCCCGACGACTGAAACCTGTTGGGAGTTTCACATGGCAAACGCCTCCAGCACTTACAGGAAGGCTCTTGAAGGTCACCAGACATCGAAAAAGGTGTTGGTGAAAGTCGACCGCGTCACCAAGAAATTCGACGAAACCTGCGCAGTAGACGATGTCTCGCTTGAGATTCATCAAGGCGAAATTTTCGCCCTGCTCGGCGGTTCCGGCTCCGGCAAATCGACCCTGCTGCGCATGCTCGCCGGCTTCGAACGCCCGACCGAAGGACGGATTTTCCTCGATGGAGTCGACATCACCGACATGCCACCGTATGAACGGCCGATCAACATGATGTTCCAGTCGTACGCCTTGTTCCCGCACATGACGGTAGCGCAGAACATTGCCTTCGGCCTCAAGCAGGACCGTTTGCCCGCCAGCGAAATCGACGCCCGCGTTGAAGAGATGCTGCGCCTGGTGCACATGACCCAGTACGCCAAGCGCAAACCCCATCAACTGTCTGGCGGTCAGCGTCAGCGCGTCGCCCTCGCCCGCTCCCTGGCCAAGCGTCCGAAGCTGTTGCTGCTCGACGAACCGATGGGCGCACTGGATAAAAAGCTGCGTTCGCAAATGCAACTGGAGCTGGTGGAGATCATCGAGCGCGTCGGCGTGACCTGCGTGATGGTGACCCACGATCAGGAAGAGGCCATGACCATGGCCCAACGCATCGCGATCATGCACTTGGGCTGGATCGCCCAGATCGGTAGCCCGGTCGACATCTATGAAGCCCCGGTCAGCCGCATGGTCTGTGAGTTCATCGGCAACGTGAACGCCTTCGAAGGCACGGTGGTGGAAGACCTTGAAGGTCACGCGATCATTCACAGCAAGGATTTGGAACAGAAGATTTACGTCGGTCACGGCGTCAGCACTTCGGTGCAGGACAAGTCGATCACCTACGCGATCCGCCCGGAAAAAATGCTGGTCAGCACGATCAAGCCGGACACTCGCTACAACTGGTCCGAAGGCAAAGTGCATGACATCGCCTACCTCGGCGGTCACTCGGTGTTCTACGTGGAATTGCCTGGCGGCAAAGTCGTGCAATCGTTCATGGCCAACGCCGAACGCCGTGGCGCGCGACCGACCTGGGACGACAAAGTCTACGTGTGGTGGGAAGACGACAGCGGCGTGGTACTGCGCTCATGAAAACACTCAATCAGCAGTTCATGCGGCTGATGCCGAGTGGTCGAAAGCTCGTCATCGGGATTCCTTTCCTGTGGCTGTGCCTGTTTTTCCTGTTGCCGTTCTTCCTGGTGATGAAGATCAGCTTCTCGGAAGCGGCGCTGGCCATTCCTCCTTACTCCGAGATCTACACCTTCGCCGAGCAGAAATTCCAGCTGCTGCTGAACATCGGCAACTACTCGTTGCTGACCGAAGATGAGCTGTACATCTCGGCCTACTTCGGTTCGTTGAAGGTTGCGTTTTTAAGCACGCTGATGTGCCTGGTGCTCGGTTTCCCGATGGCCTACGCGATCACCAAGGCGAACAAGGAAACGCAAAACGTTTTGCTGTTGCTGATCATGATGCCGACCTGGACCGCGATCCTGATCCGCGTGTATGCGTGGATGGGCATTCTCAGCAACAACGGTTTGCTCAACGGTTTTTTGATGTGGACCGGGCTGACGGATCACCCGATCGAGATTCTCAACACCAACACCGCCGTCTATATCGGTGTGGTGTATGCGTATCTGCCGTTCATGGTGCTGCCGCTGTACGCCAACCTGGTCAAGCACGATCAAAGCTTGCTGGAAGCTGCGTCCGACCTGGGTTCGAGCAACTTCAACAACTTCTGGAAAATCACCGTGCCGCTGGCCAAGAACGGCATCATCGCCGGTTGCATGCTGGTGTTCATTCCGGTGGTCGGTGAGTTCGTGATTCCGGAACTGCTGGGCGGCCCGGAGACGCTGATGATTGGTCGGGTGTTGTGGCAAGAGTTCTTCAACAACCGCGACTGGCCGGTGGCGTCTGCCCTGGCGGTGGTGATGCTGTTGATCCTGATTGTGCCGATCCTGTTGTTCAACCGTAGCCAAGCCAAAGAGATGGAGGGTCGGGGATGAAACGCTTCGGATTTTCAAAGTTCATGCTGATTTTCGGCCTGTCGTTTATCTACCTGCCGATGCTGATTCTGGTGATCTACTCGTTCAACGCTTCCAAGCTGGTCACCGTATGGGGCGGCTGGTCGTTCAAGTGGTACGCCGGCTTGCTCGATAACTCGCAACTGATGGGCTCGGTGTTGCGCTCGCTGGAAATCGCCTGCTACACCGCGATTGCCGCGGTGGCGCTGGGGACGTTGGCGGCGTTTGTGCTGACTCGCGTGACGCGCTTCAAAGGTCGTACTTTGTTTGGCGGTCTGGTGACCGCGCCGCTGGTGATGCCGGAAGTGATCACCGGTCTGTCGCTGTTACTGCTGTTCGTGGCCATGGCACAACTGATCGGCTGGCCGCAGGAACGCGGCATCGTCACCATCTGGATCGCCCACACCACGTTCTGCGCGGCGTATGTCGCGGTGGTGGTCTCGGCGCGCTTGCGTGAGCTGGACTTGTCCATCGAAGAAGCGGCCATGGACCTCGGGGCAAAGCCGTTCAAGGTGTTTTTCCTGATCACCATTCCGATGATCGCGCCATCACTGGCGGCCGGCGGCATGATGTCGTTTGCCCTGTCGCTGGATGACCTGGTACTGGCGAGCTTCGTGTCCGGCCCGGGTTCCACGACCCTGCCGATGGAAGTGTTCTCGGCGGTGCGTCTGGGCGTGAAGCCTGAGATCAATGCCGTGGCCAGTTTGATTCTGTTGGCCGTTTCGATCGTGACCTTCATGGTCTGGTACTTCAGCCGCCGCGCTGAAGCCACCCGTAAACGTGCGATCCAGGAAGCGATGGACCAGACCGCCAGCGAGTCGTGGCAGCAACCTGAAAAGCGAATGGTGGAAGCAACGGTTTAGGTTGATGAGTTAACTGTGGCGAGGGGGCTTGCCCCCGTTCGGCTGCGCAGCAGTCGTAAAACCAGTGAATGCGGTGTACCTGATACACCTCGGTTGCAGGTTTTGGGGCCGCTTCGCAGCCCAACGGGGGCAAGCCCCCTCGCCACAGGGTTTGCGTGTATTGCACAGGTTGTGTGTTCGCCGCATTTTTGCTGTGTGTTTTTGAATAAAAAGAATGGAGTTGTACCGATGAAAATGTTTGGCAGGACTCTGCTGACACTGTCCTTATTGGGCGCAATGGCTACTGGCGCCCAGGCCAATGACAAGGTTCTGCGCGTCTATAACTGGTCGGATTACATCGCCCCGGACACGGTCAAGAAGTTCGAAGACGAGACCGGCATCCGCGTGACCTACGATGTGTTCGACAGCAATGAAACCCTTGAGGCCCGCTTGCTCGCGGGTAAATCCGGCTATGACATCGTTGTGCCGTCCAACAGCTTCCTGGCCAAGCAGATCAAGGCCGGGGTCTATCAGGAACTGGACAAGTCGAAGCTGTCGAACTGGAAGAACCTCAACCCGGTGCTGCTGAAAAATGCTGCCGCCAGCGATCCGGATAACGGCCACGCCTTCCCATACATGTGGGGTTCGATCGGCATTGGCTTCAACCCGGCCAAGGTCAAGGAAGTGCTCGGCAACAACGCCCCCACCAATTCCTGGGACTTGCTGTTCAAACCGGAAAACGCGGAAAAACTGAAAGCCTGCGGCATCAGCTTCCTCGACTCGCCGACGGAAATGCTCCCGGCGGCGCTGCACTATCTGGGTTACCCGGTGAACTCCCAGGACAAGGCTCAGATCGCTGAAGCGGAAGCGCTGTTCATGAAGATTCGGCCGTCGGTGGCGTATTTCCATTCGTCGAAATACATCTCCGACCTGGCTAACGGCAACATCTGCGTCGCGGTCGGTTACTCCGGCGACGTGCTGCAGGCCAAGGCACGCGCTCAGGAAGCGGGCGACAAGGTGAAGATCGATTACAGCATTCCGAAGGAAGGGGCCGGCAGCTTCTACGACATGGTCGCTATCCCGCGGGACGCAGCGAACGTGGAAAACGCCTATCTGTTCATGAACTTCCTGATGCGCCCGGACATCATCGCCGAGATCACCAACAACATCGGCTACAGCAACGCCAATGCCGCGGCCACGCCGTTGGTGGATGAGGCGATTCGCGATGATCCGGGGTCGTATCCGCCGCAAGCGGTGATGGCGACGCTGTATGCGATTCCGGATATGCCGATCGGCGTTCAGCGGGTGATGACCCGGGGCTGGACGCGGGTGAAGCTCGGGAAATAGTCGCTGAATGATCGTTCCCACGCTCTGCGTGGGAATGCAGCCCGGGACGCTCCGCGTCCCTTCCAAAGCCGGACGCGGAGCGTCTGTGGAGGCATTCCCACGCGGAGCGTGGGAACGATCACTGTCAAAGTTTCCGTTCACGCAGCGCCTTACCACCGCTGCACCCTCTCTGACGAACGGCCTCACCTGGCTTCCTCGGTTAAGGTGAATTCGGGCGCCCTCCTCGGGCGCCTTTTTTTATGCGGGGACGAGCGGCCATTCCGCCAGCGCCCGATACCGTCCCTTATGGGATTCAAACAACACAAAGTGATCGGCCCGCAGGAAAAACTCCGGCGGCGTCGCGGATTCCGGCACCGGCATTCGATAGTCACGCATCAACGTCAAGTGCGGTCGAAACTCCTTCGGCGCCTCCTCAAAACCAAACGGCAACATCGCCTGTTCCAGCGCATACACCAGACGCAATAACTCCGGTGGCGCCTGCTCTGGCGCCAGCACCAACACCCCCGCCCTGCGCCAGACCTCCATTCGATCCAGCGCCAACCTCAGCGGCGCACCCGGTACGTGAACCTTCGCAGCTGCTGCGCAGATCTCGCCTATTTGCGCCACCGCCACAGCCCCCAAAAACAACAAGGTCAGGTGCAAGTTTTCCGCCGGCACCGGACGCCCGCTGCGCAGCTCAAGGGCGCTGCGCCATTGGGCCATGGCCTTGCGTTGCTCCGGCGGGCAATTGAGCGCGAAAAACAGCCGCTTGAACGGTTCATGGGATTCGTCAGTCATGCCTGGCAGCTCCTGACATGCACGTTATAGTTGAACCAACCGAATCAACGGGAGGGGGCCATGCGACAGATCATCAGCAAAGAGCCATGGTGGGCAATGCCGCCGAAACCGGGGCAGGATGAGTCCGAGCTGGAATGGGGCTGGCTGGTTCACTATAGCGAAGGGGAGCCGCGCTTCGAGTTTATCAGGGAGCGGCCGACAGACAGCGAGATCCGCAACCGCAAAAGTTGCAGGATCACACCGACGCCGGAGTGATCCTTTCGTCGGGATCAGGCCTTCACGATCATTTCAAAACCACCAAAGACCAGACGCTGGCCATCGAAGGGCATCGGATTGACGTCCGGCTGCATCCGCGGATCGTGCATGAGTTTGTCCATGCCCGCATTACGGGTGGCCTTGTCCGGCCAAATGATCCAGCTGAACACCACGGTTTCGTCCTCCTTGAGTTTCACCGCCATGGGAAACGAGGTCACCTTGCCGTCAGGCACATCGTCGCCCCAGCATTCAACGACGCTGAGCGCGCCGCTTTCCTTGAAAATAACCGCAGCGGTTTCGGCGTGCTTCTTGAATTTTTCGCGATTGGCGGTGGGTACGGCAGCGAGGAAGCCATCAACGTAGGACATGGTGTTTCTCCTTCGGTTATGGAACGGTCTGCTGGCTAGTCGTTTCCATCGGGCTCCAATCGACAGCGCCACTGCCCGAACTGACCGACGGTACGTCGGCGCTCCCCGCCAGGTTGCCCTCGATCTGCGACGCCATGTACAACGTTCCCGCCATCACGCCGGTGGTCGGGTTCTGCACCAGTTTCGTCCAGGCCTTGTCGAACGTATTGCCCAGGCTGCTGCGAATCAGCGCCTCGCTATCCGGCCGGTCGTTGGCCTGAATGATCGCCCGAACGCCTGCTACCCCCACCGAAATCAGGGCGCCGGCCAGTTTCCCGGCCACCGCGGCCACCGCACTGGCCGCTCCTCGCGGGGCCATTTCGGCCTCCATCCGCTGGCTGGCGCGTTTGGCCACCGGTGCCATGGCGGTTTCGGTTGAATCCACGCCTTTGTCGCCACCCGCCTTGTGAATCTTTTCGATCAACGCCGCGTAGGCCGGCAACGTGTTCAGCGGTTGCGTGTGCACGACCTGGTACAGCGACGCGTCGCGAGCAGACGGCGGGCCCAGTGCAATCGCGGGGATTTTCTGGATGCGGCCGTTCAGCTGAGCCATCGGCACGCCGTGACGCTGGGAGATTCGCTGCAGTTCTTCCTGAACAATGTCCACGTAGAAGGCCGTTGCCAGGCCGAGAATCGCGTCGGGATCAATCTCCACCGCGACCGGCGCCAGCACGCGCTTCTGGTATTGCTCCAGCAGATAGGCGGCGAGTCGCTTGGCCGAGGCATCCTGCTCGCCCTGGGCACTGAGGCTGTACCAGCCGACCTTCATCGACAGCCATTCCTGGGTCCAGTAACTGCTGAACCAGGGAATGAAGTTCTCTTCGGTCAGTTGGTAGACCCGGGTGCGCCAGTAATCCATGGCGCCGCGGGCGTAGATTTTGGTCTGTTCGGTGGCCGATTGGGAGGCTGCGACAATCTCCTGATCCACTTGTCGCCACGTGCTCTCGGACACCACCACAATCGGCTCCACCACCGGCGCACGCGGCGGCGTGGCGCATCCCGCCAACACCACCATCACGGCGACGATCAGCGAACGCAGGTTCAAGATCGCGGTTCCTACAGTGTTCCCCGGACGGTATGTCCGGTGCTCAAACGCCTATTTATTTGAGTATAGGTGGCGGCAATTGTTCGCTTGGGGTTAGTAGCGACTTCAAGTGCCTCATCGCGGGCAAGCCCGCTCCCACAGGGATTAGCGTCGATTGAAAATCTGTGTTTCGCCAAAGAACACTGTGGGAGCGGGCTTGCCCGCGATGACGCCCTCCAGATCACCAAAAAATCCGCTATCAACGGCGTCGATACTCACCATCGCGATGATTGCCTTCCGCTAAAAAACCGCCAGGCGCAGGATCAACCCATCCCAAGGCAAAAGCCCACACCGGAGGGGAAAATCATGTTGATCCATCTGCTGACCTGCCTGGCCCTGACGGCCGTGACCTTGACTGTCTTTTCCTACATCGTCCTCGCCGAGGAGCGCAGATCATGATCCACGCCATCACCCTCTCCGTAAGCTTCCCGGTGTTCGGCAACAACTACTATTCGCAGCCATTCGTCTCGCGCAAAGAGTTGTCACTGGTGTTCGACAAAAACTTCGAGGCGTTGCTGATACCGGCAGCCGCGAACCACTTCAACAATGAAGTGGTCGGGCTCAACGATCAGTTCCGGTTTCTCAACGACGTCCTGGTTGAACACCTGCTGGAGATCGAATTGGCTCAAAGCGCGCCTCGGTCGTCCCGTCAGTTCACGTTTTAGGATGAGGCGGGCCGACGAACGGCCCTAACCTTGCCGCTGTTTCCTCCGCCACAGAAAAACCGGTCCGCGCCGTCGGACTCAAGCCCGGACACGCCGACACCGGTTGGCAGCGTGAGGCTTTCCAGCACCTCGCCGGTGTTCGGGTCTACTCGCCGCAATTCACCTTCCTCTCCTTCCCATGTGCCGTGCCAGAGCGCACCTTCCACCCAGGTCACGCCAGTGACGAAGCGGTTGGACTCGATCGTGCGAAGAATCTTGCCGGTGTCGGGGTCGATCTGATGGATCTTGCGCTCCCGATACTGCCCGACCCACAGCGTTCCTTCGGCCCAGGCGAGCCCTGAGTCACCACCGCCGCCGGGTGCTGGAATGGTGCCGAGTACCCGGCCGTTCGAAGGATCGATCTTCTGGATACGATCCTCGGCGATCTGGAACAAGTGCTGGCCATCAAAGGCTGTCCCGGCATGCGCGGCGATATCAAGCGAGCGCAGTGTCTGCCCGCTGGCCGGGTCGAGGGCGTTGAGTTTTTCTCCGGAAGCGAACCAGACGTGCTGACCGTCATAAGAAACGCCATGCACGCTGTCAACGCCCGGAAAGGGTCCGTATTCGCGAATGATTTCGGCAGATGATTGCTTCATGGTTGCATCCTCTTCGCTGGGGGGTGGAATGGATCCTAATCACCCGGCACCCAAGCGGTGAGTAACAAAGTCGTCGCGAATCCCGGCAACGGCGGCATCATCCAGCGCCGGGCGCGCCCGCGGCCAAACGACTGCACTTTGCCGGCGGTTGCCAGCGAGTCGAGTACCCGCTGAACGGTGCGTTGACTGGCCATTAACGCCAATGCGAGCGCCGAACTCGACCACGACTCGCCGTCGGCGAGGAAGGCGAGCAGCGCCGCCTGCGGTTCTTCGACGGGCCGTGCCAACACCACAACGTCGTCAGCAATCAGTGGTTGCAGCGCAAACCCGCGCTTGGTCGCACTGACACCGGCCAGAGGTTTCAGCGCCTTGCGCAGCCGGCCGATTTCGACGCGCAATCGCGCGCGATGGGATTCATCGGTGAGTTTCAAGCGAAAGGCCTGCGTGATCAGTGTTTCCCTCGCCACATCCGCCGGCCACGCTTCGGCCAACGCTCGCACGAGGGTAAATAATACCGGGCGTTTGGCCAGGGATACCGACATCCCGGAGCCGCGCACGCCGTATCGGCACGCGTCCACCACCAGTGATGTTGAGCCGAGCAGCGCTTCCACCTCATCCAGCAACAGGGGGCGCTCTTCACCACGGGTGATCAGTCGCGCAGCGGGCGTGTTGAGGACTTGAGCGGCGTGTTCGACCTCGGCGGTCAGCGCGGGAATACCGGCGTCGACCGCAGCGCGTTGAGCCCTTTCGAGCGCAGATCGCGCCCTTTTTGTTTCGAGTCGCCGCACGGCGATCCCGGCCACCACCAATTCATGAACGACGCGCAATGCCGGCGGCAGCGGCGCAGGGTCGAGCTCTGCGAGCAAACTGTCGACCTCATCCAGACGCCCGATCAACAACAAACGGCGAATCTGCAAATACCGCGCATGGGCGGCGTTCAGGCGATCGCCATGCGCCTGCAAGGTCACTCGCGCCGCTTCGAGCGCCTTCACCGGCCAAGCCAGATCCCTTGAAGCCAAAGCGATTTCGGCCTCGGCGACCACGCACCGCGCCCCGGCCAGCGGTGCTTTCGGACCGAAGGCGCGGGCGGCGCTGCGCACCAATGCCTTGGCCCGGACCAGATCGCCCAACTGCGCCATGGCGATGCCGCGAAGTGCCAACGCAGGCGCATCGTCGCGCAGGGCAACCCGGTTCAGCGCACCGAGGGGGTCGCCCGCGGCGAGTGCGTGTGCTGCAGCGGTGATCAGCGAGTCCATTTGAATGGCGCCACAGGTGTCACTCCTTCGGTTCGATGCCCGTTGATGAGTCTATCTCACGCTCACGAAACCTGTGGGAGCGAGCTTGCTCGCGAAAGCGGTGGGTCAGTTGCCATTGATGTTGGATGTCCCGGCCTCTTCGCGAGCAGGCTCACTCCTACACGGATTGTGTTCAACCGGCCGAAGGGGTCACCGCGGGCGTTTTGCGTCTTGCAGCCACTCGCGCGGGCTGGTGCCGGTTTTGCGCCGGAACGCCCGGGCCAGCGCCGAGGGGCTTTCGTAGCCGACTTCATCGGCGATCAACGCAATGGACTTGCCTTCACGCAAACGTTTCTGCGCCAGGCTGATGCGCCAGCTCACCAGATAGTCGACCGGCGTCTGCCCCACCACGGAACGGAAGTATTCAGCGAAACTGGCCCGGGACATGTTGGCCGCTGCCGACAGTTCGGCCACGGTCCAGGCCTTGCCAGGCGTGTCGTGCATCAGGCTCAAGGGGCGCGCCAGGCGCGGATCGGCGAGCCCCGCCATCATCCCGGGCGTCTGATCGCGGCTGGTCAGAATGTGCCGCAACAACTGAATCACCAACAGTTCGAACAGCCGGTCCATCATCGCTTCGCGCCCACAAATGCCGCCGAACGCCTCGCTGAACAGCCAGTCCAGCGTGCCGGCCATGGTCGGGATGCTGTCGAGCTGGAGCACCAGGTATTCAGGCAGCGCCGCCGCCAGGGCATTGCCCGACCCACCGTCGAATTCCAGGGAAGCGCACACCAATTGCGTGCCCGACGCTTCGCTGGCGAACAACCGATGGCGATAAGGTCGCGGGAAGAAAATCAACGTCGGCTCATTGAGCTGCAGGTCTCGCCCATCCGCGAGTTTGAGCGTCAGTTCGCCGGCCTGGAGCAGATGCAGATGCCCGGTGGCCTGGTCGCCCTCAAACGCCGTGACGCCACAAAAATCCCCGCTGTGGAAGGTGCCGGCACTGACACCGAAATGGGTGAGCAAGGTGGACAAGCGATCCATGGAACGACTCCCCGGGGCCATATTTGGACGATCTGTCGCATATCCTCGACGATTTGCACCCTCAAAGCCAGCGCCGATCCCTAGCATGGACCCCGTACCCAGCGCATACCGCGCTTGCATCGACGGAGTCTCACCATGAGCCGCATCACCCCCCTGAGCCTTGACCAAGCCACCGACACCACTCGCCCGCTGCTGGAAGGCGTGCAAAAGAAAATCGGCTTTTTGCCCAACGTCTTCAAGACGCTGGCCCATGCCCCCGCCGTGCTGTCGGCCTATCTGCAACAGTCGGTGGCCCTGGGCAAAACGTCCCTGAGCGCGACTGAAAAAGAAGCGATCTTCCTGGCCACTTCGCAGGTCAACGGCTGCGACTACTGCCTGGCGGCGCACACGCTGTTTGCCGGTAAGGCCGGGTTGTCTGCGCAAGACATCGTCAGCGCCCGACACGGCCAACTCAATGCGTTTGCCACCCTCGCCCGGCAAATCACCGAAAGTCGCGGCCACGTGAGCAACGAGCAGATTGCAGCGGCGCGTGCAGCCGGCATCACCGACGCCAAGATTATCGAAGTGGTCGCCCACATCGCCTCGCAGACCCTGACCAACTACCTGAACAATCTGGCCCTGACCGACATCGACTTCCCGGCGATCGACGCTTGAAGCGGAGCCCAAATTCGAGGAGTACACACCATGAGCACCGTGACGCTTTACACCACTGACACCTGCCCCTATTGCCGCAATGCCAAGGCGCTGCTGGCCAGCAAAGGGATCGCCACCCAGGAAATAAACGTTCAGTCAGACCCCGGCAAATTCCAGGAGATGCTCACCCGCAGCGGTCGTCGCAGCGTGCCGCAGATCTTCATCGGTGACACCCATGTCGGGGGCTTCGACGACCTGGCCAAACTGGACCGTCAAGGGGCCCTGCTGTCGATGCTGGCCTGAAGCTGCAACCCAAAATCCCTTCCCCTTACCCGGCAAGACTTCTATCAGCTCCTAGAAGTCTTGCCTCGTCGTTTTGCCACGCTTCATTTAATTTCTGACAGGTTGTACGATGACCGACGAGTCATTCATAACAACAAGGAACTACCCATGAAAAAAGTGAACGTGCTGATTGGTTTTCTGTGCCTGTTCAGTGGCTACGTGGCGGCAGCCCCGGCGCCGGGCGAGAAGGATGTCGCAGACGCTGTGGATCACCTGACGCAAGCCATGCTCCACAAGAACATCCCCGAACTGAAAGCGTTGACCGCTGAAAACCTGACCTACGGCCACTCCAGCGGCAAGGTCCAGGACAAGAAAGACTTCATCGCCGATATCGAAACCGGCAAGAGCGCGTTCAAAACCCTGGAAATGCAGAACCAGACCATCACCGTCTCGGGTGACGTGGCGCTGGTACGTCACCATTTCTCGGCACAGGCGATCAAGGGCATCGAGCTGGTCCCGACCGAAATCGAGAACTTCCAGATCTGGCAAAAGAAGTCTGGCAAATGGTTGCTGGTAGGCCGACAAGCCTTCCGTATCTGAACAAAAAAAAATCCCGCCCAAGATCACTTGAGCGGGATTTTTTCAGACAGAGCGTCTCATCGACACAGCTCTGCCAACCTCTTAGGCCACCACCGGGATCATCGGATCCGCTGCCGCCAGCGCTGTTGCGCGATCTGCCGCCGGCGGATAGATCCACACCGTGTTGATCTGAGTCTTGAGTGATTTACCTTCCTGCTTGACCAGTTTGACCTGGCGATCCCAACCCTCGGTGTAAACCGCGCCCCAGGCACCCAGATCCAGACAAGTGACGTACTTGGGTTGACTGTACGCTGTCGGGTCCACACCCAGGATTTGCGCAGCGACGTTGTTGCCAGCGTGACGCCCCAGCGAGATCGCGTGTTGGCAGGTCATCAGGGCGTAGTTGCCGATGTCATCCGCGGCGGCGTAAGCCACATCGCCGGTGGCGAATATGTCGTCCTGGCCGATGACTTTCAGATGCGCATCGACGTGCAGGCGGCCGAGGTGATCGCGTTCGGCCGGGATCTGCTCGGTCAGCGAGCTTGCCCGTACCCCGGTGGTCCAGACGACAGTCTTGGCGTCGATGCGTTGGCCATCGGCCAGGGTCACACCGTTTTCATCGACGGCAACCACCGATGACTTCAAGCGCCATTTCACGCCCAGCTCAGTGCTGGCTTCGGCGATTGACTGGCTGATTTCGCTGCCCATGGAGGCCCCGACTTTTTCACCGCGATCGACGATGATCACTTCAATGTCAGCGTCCTCGCCGAGGATGGCCCGCAGACGTGCCGGCATTTCGGTCGCCGTTTCAATCCCGGTAAAGCCGCCACCGGCCACCACTACGGTGTTTCGAGCGTTGCTTTGCGGCAGGTTTGCCAGGGATTTCAGATGGTTTTCCAGGCGTACCGCTTGTTCGATCTGGTCCACGTCAAAGGCGTGTTTGGCCACGCCCGGGGTGTTCGGCAGCGCGAGACCGCTACCGGTGGCCAGAACGAGTTTGTCGTAGCTGCACACCTGTCTGGCACCCGACGCATCGGTGTAGCCGACGCGTTTTTGCTGCACATCGATGGTTTCTGCAGCGCCCTTGATGAACTTCACACCGACGGCATCGAACAGGTCGCCGAGGGGTGCCGCCAGTTGATGAGCATTCGGCTCATAGAAGCGCGGACGCACACGCAGCTCGGCCTGAGGCGCCAGTACCGTGACTTCTACGTGGTTGTGATCATGGATGTCCAACAGGCGCGTGGCGCTCAATGCCGTCCACATGCCACCGAAACCTGCGCCGATTACCAGAATGTGCTGCTTCATTGTTTTAACTCCGAAGATGACCAAAGACTGAACTCGTCGCCGAGCTGACAACGGCGACTATAGTGATCCGAGTTATTGGAAGCAATGACCTTCTATCGATGGTTATCATCACACATTCAGATACCTCGACAATCCACACACAAGCTTCTATCCACAAGCAGGACAGGACAGATTGACGATCAAGGCCATGCCGATGCTTCGTTGCGCCCCTGATCATCGGCTGGTAACATTGGCGACTCATTCAGTCGGAGATAACCATGTCTCTCTACAGCGCGGGCGTTGAGTACGGCATTCACTGCCTGCTTTTTCTGGTGGGCGATTACGGCGATAGCCGTGAGGCAAGCGTGCGCGACCTCGCTGAGCTGCAAGGCGTGCCACTGGACTACCTGGCGAAAATCTTCACCAAGCTGGCCAAGGCCAAACTGGTTGTGGCGACCGAGGGTGTGCGCGGCGGTTTCAAGCTCGCGCGGCCGGCGGACGAAATCAGCGTGCTGGACATCGTCAACGCCATTGATGGCCAGAAGCTGATCTTCGATTGCCGTGATATCCGTGGGCGTTGCGCGCTGTTTGAAGGCTCCCCGCCGACGTGGGCAGTGGAAGGTCATTGCTCGGTTCACGCGGTCATGATGACCGCGCAGCAACGCATGGAAGACGCCCTCGCCCAGCAGACCATTCTTGACCTAGCCCGCAGGGTCGGACGTAAAGCCCCGGCCGAGTTCGGCGCCCAGGTGGACAACTGGATCAATGATCGTCGGGAAAGGAAAACCGTGACCGGCACTCAGCCCGATGGCGAACAGATCATCCCGGTGACCGATATTTCCGACTGACGATTCGCCTGGGGCGCTCTATGATTAAGGCCCATGACAACCTCTGCTCCGATCCGCTCACCCTGCCCGCCCGGCGCCTGCATCTGCGGGCGAGACCCGTTGCTGGAAACACCGGGCGCGGACGTGCGCATCCTGTTTCTGACCCGGCAGGAAGAAAAGCGTCTGCTCGATCGTCTGGAAAACCTGCAAAGCCTGGCTGACCTCGAACGCTTGCAAAACCGCATGTACGCACAACTGGGCATCCGCGTGGACATCGTCCCCAGCTTCAACGAAGTACGTACCATGCGCGGCATCGGCATCACCCTCGGCGAATTGCCGGGCCTGTGCCGCAAGACCCGCCAGTCGATCCCGGCCGCGATTCGTCGCAGCCTGGAGAAACGCCCGGAGATCGCCTTCGAGATCCTCAACGCCAATGACCTGTTGCGCGACGCCTGAGGTCCGAACCGATGAATCCCCTTCTCGAATTCCCCGTTACCGACGAAATACTGACGTCCTACGCACTGGCGATCGGTACCGATTTGTCGGGTTATCGCAATCACATCTACCGGGTGCTGAACTTCTACCGCGCGATCAGCGGCATTGAAGGCCTGCCATCCGAAGCCGTACAGATCGCCGGGGCGTTTCACGACCTGGGCATCTGGACCGATCAAACCATCGATTACCTGGAACCCTCGGTGCGCCTGGCCAGCGACTACCTCGCCAACCGACAACTGTCGCACTTGAGCGGCGAAGTGACGGCGCTGATCCTGGAACACCACAAAGTGCGGCCCTACGGTGCCGACCATGCGCTCAGCGTCGAGCCCTTCCGGCGCGCCGATGTCATTGACGTGTCGCTCGGCCTGCTGACATTCGGCCTGCCACGGGCCTACATCAAAATGGTGAAGTCGGCGCTGCCCAATCATGGCTTTCACGGGATGCTGCTCCGGCAAACCGCACGGCAATTCCTGCGTTCGCCACTCAAGCCGCTGCCTATGTTTCGCTGGTGAAACAAACGTCGCCCAAGCCTGGAAAAAAGCCATTAAAGAGGATCAGCGGTCGTACGCAGACGGCCCGGCGCTGCTATGCCTTCAAAGGGGGCGAGAGGCTGTAGACACAGCGTCACCGTGGTCCCGGCGCCAACCCGGTACGCGCAGACAAACAGGTGCCAATCCGTAGCAGGAGGTGGCAAATGTTATTCATCGTCAGTTGGTCGATTAATCCGGATAACCGTAACAAGGCGATCGAGCGCTTCCTCAAGACCGGCGCCGTTCCACCGGCCGGCGTCCAGATGCTCGGGCGTTGGCATGCCGTCGGCGGTTCGAGCGGTTTTGGCGTGGCAGAAGCCAGTGATCTGGTGCAGATTCAGAAGTGGGTGCTGGAGTGGAACGACATCATGAAGATGGACGTCCAGGCGGCATTGACTGATGAACAGATGGCGCCACTGTTGGCGGGCACGGTCGGCAAGTAGCTGTCATCGGGGCGGCGGATGTTGCTCGCCGCCCCAACACATTCTTCTGTCGCCCCACTGAAATCGACTGGAAAATTTTGCGGCCGAACCTACGCTCATGGCGAAGGATCCGGTTTCAGCCAGGGTTTGCCCCGGCCTGGACTGACCGGGCCGACCCTGCGCTGAACCTACGGAGTAGAAAATATATGAATTTGTCGCAGAAACTGTTAATCGGCGCTGCACTTGCCAGCCTGCTACTCGGCGGCTGCACCTCGAAAGTCACCGAAAAAGACCAGTACTCAGGCTTCCTGTCCAACTACAACAACTTGCAGCAAGTAACCACCACCAGCGGCGAGACCGCGATGCGCTGGGTGAGCCCGTCCTGGAATCCAAACGCCTACGACACCGTGGTCTTCAACAAGCTGGAGCTCTATCCGGCGCCCAAGCCTACCGAGCGGGTCAATCGGCAAACCCTGGATGAACTGCAGAGCTACATGACCAGCAAGACTAAAGGCGTGTTGGGCCAGAGATACCGGGTGGTATCGAGCGAACAATCAGCGCCGGCCGGTTCGAAAAAACTGATCATGCGTGCAGCGATTACCGGGGTGAATGCCGAAAACGAAGGCATGAAATGGTATGAAGTGGTGCCTGTCGCGGCGGTAGTCGGCGGTGTTTCCGCTGTCAGCGGGCATCGGGATCAGGACACCACGCTGTTCATCGAGGCCGAGTTTATCGACGCCAGCAACAACCAGACCGTGGCCAAGGTGGTGCGCAAGGTGTTCGGCAGCACTCTGGAAAACGCCAGCCAGAAAATCACCGCCAAAGACTTCAAAGTGGCGATCGACAAACTGACCAGCGATTTGCAGGCGTTTGTCCAATAGCGGCATCGCAACCCAACAACCTGTGGTGAGGGGATTTATCCCCGTTCGGCTGCGAAGCAGTCGTGAATTCAGACGACGCGGTGCATCAGATAGACCGTGCGTTCAGGTTTTGCGACTGCTTCGCAGCCGAACGGGGATAAATCCCCTCGCCACAAAACAGCCTTAAGCAGTTGCCTGCTCTATTTTTTCATGCCGACCCGCCGACGCATGTCGGCGGTGATCGCTTGCCGGGTTTTCTTCAGGTTCGCCCAAGGCTCATCACCGACTTCGGCCAGTCGTTCCTGCACGTTGTGGACGTTCCACTGATTACCGCCCTTCAATTCGGCCACTTCTTCCCGAAAAATCGGCACCGACACCGGCAGCCCTTCGCGGGTGCGGGCGGCGTAGGCGCAAATGGTGGTGGCGCCCAGTCCATTGCGCAAGTAATCGATGAAAATCCGCCCGACGCGATTCTTCGGTCCCGACACCGCCGAAAAGCGCTCCGGCAGCAACTTGGCCATGTGGCTGACAATCGCGTGACTGAAGTCCTTCACCTCGTCCCAACCGAGCTTGCGGGTCAGCGGGACCACCAGGTGAATCCCCTTGCCGCCGCTGGTCTTGAGGAAGGCCTTGAGCCCCAGTTCATCCAGCACCGACAGCGTCAGCTGAGTCGCCTCGACCATGCTTTTCCACGGCAGCGCCGGGTCCGGGTCGAGGTCAAGAACGAAGCGGTCAGGCTTGTCGAGATTCTCCGTGGTGGCGTTCCAGGTGTGCAGTTCCACGGTGCTCATCTGCACCGCGCCAATCAGCGCTTCGGCGTTGTTGATGATCATCACCGGTTGGCCGGTGACGTCCTTGTCCAGCGTGGTGATGCCCGGAATGGCCAGGCGCTCTGCATTTTTCTGGAAGAACAGTTCGCCGGCGATGCCGTCCGGGGCGCGCACCAGCGCCACTGGGCGGTCCTTGAGCTCGGGCAGAATCCATTCGGCGACGCTGGCGTAATACTCCGCCAGCTGCACTTTGGTGGTGCCGCTGCTCGCATCGATCACCCGGTCCGGATGGGTGATGCGCACCTTGCCTTCGCCGAGGCCGATTTGTGAGGGCGCGGGCGCGGCCTTGGCCGATTTCTTTTTCGCAACGGCAGCCGGTTTGTCCGCGGCGGCTTTCTTGCTGGTCTGGGCTTTCACGGCTTTCGGACGCTCCTCATTGATGTCTTCGGCGGGTTTGTCATCGCGCAAGCCATGGAATACGGCATGGCGCACCGACCCGTCCTTCGTCATCTCGGCGAACGCGACTTCGGCGAGCAAAACGGGTTTGAGCCAATGCACGCCCTTGGCGTCGAAACCGGTCGGCGGGTTGACCACCGTTGGTTTTTTCACCTGCAACGGTTTGAGCTGTTCGTAAATGTGCTTGAGCGTGGTCTCGTTGAAACCGGTTCCGACCTTGCCGGCGTAGCGCAACTCGCCGCTGTCACGGTCGTGCAGGCCCAACAGCAACGCACCGAAGGCATTGCGCGCGCCTTTCGGATCGGTGAAACCGACCACAACGAATTCCTGCCGATGCTTGCACTTGAGCTTGATCCAGTCACTGCTGCGCCGGGACACGTAAGGCGACCCCATGCGCTTGCCGATCAACCCTTCCATCTGCATCTGGCAAGCACTGTTGAGCAAGGCTTCCGGCTCTTCGCCGAACGCATCGGAGAAGCGCAGCAGCGAGTTTTGACTGGGTTTGAGCACCGTCGCCAGGGCGACCCGTCGCTCCTCGACCGGCACTTCGCGCAGGTCCACGCCATTGAGGTAAGGCATGTCGAACAGGTAATAGAGGATGTTGCCACTGCGATTGGATTCGAAGGCATTTTGCAGCGCCTGAAAGTCCGGCACGCCTTGCTCGTTGGCCACCACCATCTCACCGTCGAGCCAGGCGGATTCCAGGCCCAGAGCGGCCAACGCCTCGGCCTGTTTCGGCAATTTGTGGGTCCAGTCGTGACCGTTGCGGGTGAAGAGTTTCACCTCGTCGTGGTCGATGCGCGCCATGATCCGGTAACCGTCCAACTTGATCTCATAGCTCCACTCGCCCTGCGGGGCTTTTTCCACCAGCGTCGCCAGTTCCGGTTTGAGCTGGTCAGGCAGCTTGGCCTTGTGAGCGCCGGTGAGTTGCGCTGACGGCTCTTTCGGCGCGACCTTGCGGGCTGGCTTCTTCACCGGTTTGGGCTTGGCGGCGGTCTTCGCCTTTTTGGGAAGTATGGTCCGGTCACTGAGCACGCTGTCGGGCTCGGCGGCCACCACGTCGTAATCGCTTTCGGGTTTCGCCGCGCTGTCCTGATGCTTGATCAGAAACCATTGCTCCTGCTTGCCCGGCATGTGCGTACGCACCAGGTTCCACAAGCCACCGAGTTTCTCGCCTTGCAGCTCGAACTTGAGCTTGCCCTTGGCATAGGCCTTGGCCGGATCTTCCTGGGGGATCCACACGCCCCGGTCCCAGACAATCACGTCGCCGGCGCCGTAATGCCCTTCGGGAATGCTGCCCTCGAACGTGGCGTAATCGATCGGATGGTCTTCAACGTGGACCGCCAGGCGCTTGACCTTGGGGTCCAGCGAAGGGCCTTTGGGTACCGCCCAACTTTTCAGAGCGCCGTCGAGTTCCAGGCGAAAGTCATAGTGCAACCGCGAGGCATCGTGCTTCTGAATACAGAACTGCAAGGCATGGTCTTTCGCGGTTTTTTTCGCCGATCGTTTCGCGGCGGGTTCAGAGGTCGCCGAGAAATCGCGCATGCGGTTGTAATCGTCCAGATTCTTGTTCATGGCGCACCTGCCGGCTCAACGCTTCCCCCAATGCCGGGGCCGATACGCGTGACGATCAGGGCCACGACCGCAATCCGCTCCACCCGTTGATAGCCGGGTGTCAGCAATTCTTCACCGAACACATCAGGGTCGAGTTCGCGATAGGTCCAGCCGAACATCGGCGACTCGAGGCGCGGGGTCAGTGCCTCGAGAAACGGATCCTGGCCATCGATCATTGCCACCCCGGTGTACAGCACCAAAGAGCCACCGGGCGCCAGGCGATACAATGCTTGCTCGACAATGCGCAACGACAACTGCGCACCCAGCGCGCCGCCGCCATGGCGATAAGCACGTTCGGCGGGGTCGGCCATGTAGGGTGGATTGGCGACGATCAGGTCGAAATTGCCGTCGACGTCCTGCAGCACATCGCTGGCCTCGACCGTGACGTTAGCGACTTCGGCAAGCGCCGCGTTAACCGCCGTCAGGCGCAATGCTGCAGGATTGATATCGACGGCCAGCACCTCGGCCTCACGGCGTGCGCGGGCAATCACAATCGCCCCGACACCCGCGCCGCAACCAATGTCCACGGCGCGCCGGATCGGCGCGAAGGTTTGCTGCAAATGGGTATGGATCAGCTGCGCGAACCGGTAGCTGTCCGGCCCGAAAAACACCGCGTCAGCCGCGTCGGTGGGAAACCCCGAGTGCACGAACAGCAGATCATCCAGGCTGGACCAGCGCACGCGGCTTTTCAGTCGGCCGTTGCTTTCTTGAAGCACGCCCGCCTCCTGCAACTGCCGCTGTTCATCGGTCGACAGCAGGCCCGGTTCGAACGAGCGCGACCAGCCGAACACATCGCGCAAGGTCCGGGCGTTTTGCCCAAAGGCACGGTCGTTGACCCGCTGGTGAGTGAGCGGCGTCGGGGTGATGAACCGGTAGCCATCGGCCTGCAAACGGCGCCCCAGCTGCACCAACGCCAGATCGGCAGCGCCCAGTTGCTCTTCCTGATTCATGTGGTGCTCCTATCGCAGGCTGGATTTGAGTTCGATAAACCGTCGCGTGGCCATCAGGCCGGCTGGATGGGAATGCCGATGGGCCGACAGCCACGGGATCAGCACCTGCATCTGCTCGTGTGCGGCGAGCCCGTCCAACGCGGTTTGCAGGCTCTGGACATCCGGGTCGTTGTCGGACACGGGTGCTTCTGTCGCGATACTCGCGCCCCGGCGAACCGCTGTGGCTGAGCGCTCAGGCGTCCAGTCACCGGCAATCCAGTCATGCAGCAGCTGTTTTTCATAAAGGCTGAACACGCCGAACATGGCGGCGCCGTCACCCTCGATCAACTGCCAGAAACGGCTGGCCTGAGGGTCTTGCTGGCGTTTGATCCATCCTTTGTTTTCCATGGCAGCGAGGAACCCTGGCAACTGCTCCGGCGCGGACAGCCATTGGTTAACGGTCTTGCCTTCAAAACGGCAATAGTCGGAATGCATGTGCTGGCCGAATGGACGCTTGCGCTCAAGCATGTTGAGCAACTCGGCGTCGAGGTCGAACGACTCGATGATCGCGCGACTGCCCTGCCCCAGATCGTTGAGCCGATAACCCAGCGCGACCCGGCGCAGAAAGTCTTCGCGATCGCCTTCCACCGGCAGCAGTTGCAGCACCGACTGCACGGCTTTGTGCGCGTGGCCGGTGCTGGCGTTGTCGATGGTGACGTGCAGGGTGAAGTAGTACGGATCGATGCCCAGTTCGCTGAGTTCATAGGCGCTGATCAGCAGATGCAATGGCAGTTGCTCGTAGCCGAGGTTGTAGCCGATCACCTCTGGTAAAAACTCGTCGGCGGATTCGCCCAGCGCCAGTTGTATCGCGCCTTGCAGGTAATGCTCGTCGGCGATTACCCCGGTGTCTTGCAGGCCATGTTTAGCGAGCAGTTTGCGGTAGATCACCACATGATTCTGCGCCGGATTGCCGTCGCCCAGCTCTTCCAGATAAGTGCAGATCAGCCCTTCGAAACGCGGGTCGCGCCATTGACGCAACAGGCCATACAACCAGGCGCCGTCGACCAGCTTGGTCGGCGCCACGGCTTGCAGGAAAAACAGCGCGTGCGCCTTGCTGGTAAAGAACTGCCGCGGCCCGCCGTCCTTGCGTTGTTGCAGGTAATCGGCGTATTGGCGGGCGACATCGACGCTGTGTTGTTCGACGAACGATTGCAGGGCCGACAGGTCCGTCGGCATCTCCTGAGGCAGGTCGGCGGCGTGTTCGAGCTGCGCCTCGAGAAAGGTTCGGGCGAGTGCGCGCCGTTGCTCGGGGTCATCGCCCAGCAGCAGCTGCTCATAGGCTTGTTTCAGGCTTCCGGCGGCCGGGATCGGGTGTTCGTGGGCGGGCCGCGATTCAAGTCGTGTCAGGGCAGTCATGGGCGCATCTCTCGGTCTGAGGCCAGTGGCAGGACGCTGAATCAACACGTCTCTACATCAGCAGAGCGATTTGCCTGGATAAAAATTCAATTGGCGTTGAAATCGCCCTGACGGACGGACCTGTGGAGCGGCGCCCGGCTGGCGCACCAGGCATATACTCAGCGGGTGTTGACTCATCTTCGGAGAGCAATCATGCGAACGGTGCACGTCATCGAACAATCGCCGGCGCCGGTGAACGTCGTGGGCGAGGCGATCACCATCCTCGCGGGCGGCGACCTCAGTAAGCCCTTTGAAATGCATATCCAGGAAGGCGTGCAAGGCGGTGGACCGCCACCGCACTTTCATCCGTGGGACGAAGCCTTTTACGTGGTCGACGGCCAGGTCGAAGTGACCGTTGCGGGCAAGTCCACCACCGTCTCGGCCGGGGGTTACGTGCATATCCCCGGGGGTTCCATCCATGCCTACAAGAACATCAGCCCGACCGCGAAGATGATTGGCGTGGTGTCGGATCCGCGCGGCGGACAGTTTTTTGCGGCAGTGGATCAATTAAGGGTGCCGGAGGATTTGCCGCGAATACTGGAGATTGCCGAAGCGCATGGGGTTATCTTCCTGGTCCCCAAACCACCGCATGCTTTGTAGCTGCCTTGTGGTGAGGGGATTTATCCCCTCGCCACAGGGCAGCTGCTAGAAGGCCGTGTTCGGCGCTACGTCGCTAAGCCGCGCCCCCCTTGGCCTGCTGCTCCAGATGCACTTGCAGCTCAGGATCAATCTTCAGCGCCGCCGCCAGCTCATCCAGATAGTTGCGCTCGGCATCCTGTTGATCGTCCACCAGCATCACGCTGGCCAGGTACATTTCCGCCGCCATGCCGGGATCCGTCGCCGACTGCGCCACATCGGCTGCATCCAATGGCCGGGCAACTTCGTCATCCAGCCATTGCTGCAGTTGCGGATCGTCGGTGTGGCGGCCGATTTCGGTGCTGATCATCTGTTTCTCGGTGTCATCGATCCGGCCATCGGCCTTGGCCGCCGCAATCAATGCGCGCAAGATCGCATGGCTGTGGTCCTCCACTTCTGGGCCCGACAACAAGTCGACCGTGCGCGGTGCCTGTTGCGGCGCAGCCGCCTGACTGCGTTGCCAGGCCTGATACGCCTGGAAGGCCATCATCCCGAGCGACGCCAGGGCTGCATAGTTGGTGCCGCCACCCGAGCGGGTTCGGGTCGCGCCACCCATGGACGAACCGCCGCCCAGCAGGCCACCGAGCAAACCACCCAATCCGCCACCGCCTGCACTTGAGCCGGCGCCACCGCCCAACAGGCCACCCAACAACCCGCCCAGACCGCCGCCGATGCCTCCCTGCGCGGATGCGCCACCCTGTTGCGCCCCGGAGCCCTGGCCGCCCCGCAGGAGTTGTTCGAGCAAATCGCTGGTGTTCATGACGACGTCCTCATCGATGGGAGTGACCCGCTCAGGCAACAATAGTCCTCGCCGGCAAATGCGCCACCACCGTTTGGCTGACATGACATGGACCCGACTGACGAAGAAAACGAGAAAATCTTCAGCCGAGCAGGAACCCTGTGGTGAGGGGATTTATCCCCGTTGGGTCGCGAAGCTGCCCCCAGCGTCCTTTCAAAGAGACTCAATTGTCCGGATTTACGACTGCTTCGCAGCCGAACGGGGATAAATCCCCTCACCACAAAGGCAGATGTGCCTGAAGCGCCTTGTTTAAGTGAAAAGCTTAACGGATTAATCCGACGTATTTTTTGCCGGCCCAGCTAAGATCTACAAACGGTGAACCTTATTCCCGGATTTCCGGTCGATACCTGCAACCGAACCGGTTTGCCGCCGCCCTTGATAACGAGGGTGATGAACTGGCTTGCTTCACTTTCTGGAGAACGCCCCCGTGATATCCACCCTACACATCGCCAGGCTCAAAGCATGGGGTGCCCATGGTTTTACCGCCACCGGCGTGGTCACTGCCTTCCTCGCCACCCTCGCCTTGCTGGAAAACCAGGCCACCAACTGCCTGCTGTGGCTGGGCGTGGCCCTGATCGTCGATGGGCTGGACGGTGCCCTGGCGCGCAAGGTCAATGTGCAGTCGGTGCTGCCGAGTTTCGATGGATCGATCCTCGATCTGGTGATCGACTACCTGACGTATGTGTTTATCCCCGCGCTGTTCATCTATCGCTATATCCCGTTGCCGGACTACACGCTGCTGCTGACCGTGTCGCTGATTCTGGTGTCGTCGCTGTTTTGCTTCTGCAACGTCAACATGAAGAGCAAGGACAACTACTTCCAGGGCTTCCCCGCCGCGTGGAACGTCGTGGCCCTGTGCCTTTACATCATTGCCCCGTCGCCGTGGATTACCTTCCTGACCGTCATCGGCCTGGCCTTGCTGACCGTGACCCGAATGAAGTTCCTGCACCCGTTCCGCGTGCGCAAGTTCATGCCGATCAACATTGCCGTAACCGCCATCTGGTTGCTGTGCAGCTTGTCGCTGGTGGTCAATCACCCGGTCGTCAACCCGATGGTCATGGGGCTTTGGCTACTGATGTCGGCTTACTTCCTGGGGATCTGCATCTGGCGCACCGCCATGGAGTGGTTCGACGGATCGCGCCACAAGTAACGCGGCATGGCCATTCATATCGTTCGACTCGGCTCGCCGCGCTTGCCCGATGAAGGGCTGCGGATCGGCACGGTACGCCGCCCGCCTCGCGGGGTACCGAAGGCCGAGTTTGCCAGTCGGGATTTTTATGATGTGTGGCAGCCGCTGCTGTCGCCTAGCGCTGAGTTGGTTGCAGAAGCCAAAGCGGCCGAGGACGAGAAAGCCTGGGAGGCCTTTCGGCGCAAGTTCAAGGCGGAAATGAACCACCCGGCGCCCAGTCAATTGCTGGATCTGCTGGCTGCCCTCTCCCATCAAACCTCTCTGGCGGTGGGCTGCTACTGCGAGGAAGAGGCGCACTGCCACCGTTCCGTGTTGCGGGAGCTGCTGGCAGCACGCGGCGCCCGGATTACATGATCATTCCCTGTGGGAACGAGCCTACTCCGGGCGGCGTTCCGACGATGACTGCTTTCCAGCCGATGTAGATGTCGACTGACACTCAGCCATCGCGAGCAGGCTCACTCCTACAGGGGAATTGGGTGTTCAAAGGATTGAGTTACCACTATGAAACCGCAAACACGGCCCGCCACCCCAGCTGACGCGTCCGCCATCAGCCAGGTCATCATCCTGGCTCTGCGCCAGTCCAATGCCCTGGACTACCCACCCGACATCATCGCGCAGGTGGAAAGCAGCTTTTCTACCGAGTCCATTCGCACGTTGCTGACCCGACGCCAGGTCTTTGTCGCAACGATCGATAGTCGTGTCGTGGCTACCGCCAGCCTTGATCGCGATGTTGTACGCAGCGTGTTTGTCGACCCCGGCCACCAGAGAGCAGGCCTCGGCCGACAGTTGATGGCAACGATCGAGTCCATCGCCGCCGATGCAAAGATCGAGGTATTGCGCGTCCCCTCCTCCATCACCGCGCAAGCCTTCTACTTCAAACTGGGCTTTCGAAAGGTCCGCGACGAATTCCACGGCGCCGAGCGCACCATCATCATGGAACGGCGCCTGCCCTCCCTCTGACCACCAAGCCCCCCAACCTGCGCCGGCCTGACGGACGGGAGGTTGATCATGGTCAATACTTAAGAGATTGAATGCCTATTGAATGATCACTGTCTCTTCGTTGATCCACGGGAGGTTTGCCATGTCCGGTCAATCACGCTTCATGCTGGTCGCCTCGCCACTGATGGAACACAGCCCCGCCTTCGACAGGGCCGCGGCGCTGGCCAAGGCCGAAGACGCGGCGTTGCACATCGTGGCTTTCGATTACCTGGAAGGCCTGGCCACCGCCAGCCTGGTCAACGAAAAGGCCCTGGAACAGATACGTCTGGGCTACGTCGATCGGCACCGCCAGTGGCTAGAGGAACAGGCCCGCCCCTTGCGCAAGATCGGGGTGCACGTCACCACTGAAGTGCAATGGGTTGAACGCCCGCTGGAGGAAATCCTGATTCACCTCAAAGAACAGCCGATGGACGTGCTGATCAAGGCACTGGAGCACGAATCACTGCTGTCGCGGTTGATGTTTACCCCGCTCGACGTGCATCTGCTGCGCGAATGCCCGGTGCCGCTGCATTTTGTCAGCCATGCCGTTCACGCCCTGCCACGCAAGGTCGTCGCGGCGGTTGACCCTTTCCATCGCGATGATCAGTACAAAACATTCAATGACCGGATCCTTCACGAAGCGTCGAAACTGGCGAGCGCCTGTAACGCCGAGCTGGATGTTGTCTACGCCTATGACCTTTCCTCCATCAGCGCGGACGAATTCGGCTTCGACAACGGTTCGGCGTTTTTCAGTTCCGGCAAGGCCAAGACCCTGTTCGACTATCAGGAAGACGCCTTCAACGAATTGGCCGAGCGCAACGGCATCGCGCCCGAGCAGCGGCACATGATCATGGGCAACCCGGCCAAGGTCCTGACCCGCTATGCCGACGCCTACGACGTCGACGTGATCGTCATGGGCCGGGTCGGCCATCGCGGTTTGGGCCGGTTGATCGGCAGCACGGTGGAGCACCTGCTGTACAAAATGCCATGCAGCGTGTGGGTGGTGTACACCGAACGGCTGGATGAGTGAGCCTCTTCCAGATACCGCATCCCCTTGTAGGAGCGAGGCTTGCCCGCGAAGACGGAGTAACAGTCGACAAAGATGTTGCCTGACACTCCGTCTTCGCGGGCAAGCCTCGCTCCTACAGGGTTTTGTGTGGTCCATTTAGCGCCGGGTGATCACCACTTCGAGGTATTCACTCGGTACCACCAGCGATTTCTCTCCCGCCCTGTTCATCCGGTTGATCAGCTCGGTCAGGTCACTTTCAAAGGCCTGGGCCCCTTCGGGAGGCAGCGCCGCGAAGGCTTTGTGGACCGGGCCGTACCAAGTGCGAAAAGTGTCGATGAAGTGCTCCGCCGAACGGTAGCGGAAGTTGAAGGTTCGCCGCGTCACCTGCATCAGGAAATCGCGCTCATCAAAATGCGTATGCAACCAGGCTTCGGAGCCCCAGTTTGAAGGCGGTTGTGCGCCTGCCGGTGGCGGCAGGTGGCGGCCCAGGGTCTTGAACATCTGGCCGACAAAACCTTCAGGCGTCCAGTTGGCCAGGCCGATGCGGCCACCAGGGCGGCAGACCCGCGCCAGTTCCGCGGCGGCCTTGGCCTGGTCCGGTGTGAACATCACACCGAAGGTCGAGAGCACGGCATCGAAGCTGGCGTCCTCGAACGGCAGCGCCTCGGCGTCGGCGACCTGGAAGGTCACCTCCAGGCGTTCGGCCCGGGCCCGGTCTTCGCCGCGTTCCAGCAACGCGGCCACGTAGTCGGTGGAAGTGACGTTGCAGCCACGGCGTGCGGCGGCGAGCGTCGCATTGCCGTTGCCGGCGGCCACGTCCAGCACCCGCTCGTCGCAGAGCAAGTCACAGGCTTCAGCGAGTTGCTCGCCGACAATCTGCAGGGTGGTGCCGATGATGGCGTAGTCGCCGCTGGCCCAGGAGGCCATCTGGCGGTTTTTCAGGGCAGTGAGGTCAAGGGGGGTACTCATTAAATCTGCTCCGTAAGGATTGGAACGCTGTCGCGGCTTATTCCGCCGTGGTGGGATCGATGATGCTCGTGACCTGGGAAATGCGGTTGGCCGGGAAACCGCTCTGCCTGGCGTGCTCCTGGATCAGCGCTTCGCTCGGCGAGATGTACACGCAGTACAGCTTGTCGCCCGTGACATAACTCTGAAGCCACTGCACCTCCGGCAAATCGCGCAACGCCCGGCAGGACTTTTGCGAAGCCGCTTTCAAATCCCTTTCTGACAGTGTTCCAGCACCTGGGATCTCGCGTTCTATGACGAACTTTGGCATGGCTACCTCTCATTGTTGTTATTGATGCCAGGGTCGGCAGTGGCCCTGTAGGCAAACTATCGCTCCGGCGCGGGACGGCGTCCTGCCCGATCGTCGGGCAACACTGCCCGATCGTCCGGAGAATTCACGTTACGTGGCAACGCGCTCACAATCAGAAAGCCCTCAGCAGCACGGGAAGCCACCATGGACGCCCTGTCCCAAACCCTGCGCGTCGTCCGCCTGGTCGGTGCTATTTTCATCAATGCCAGGTTCACTGCACCCTGGTGCTACCAGTCGCCCAGCGCCGACACGGCGGCCCCCTTTCTGGAGCCAGGAGCCGAGCGGGTGGTGATCTTTCACTTGATCACCGAAGGCGAGTGCTTTGTCGAAATAGGAAACGATCCGCCGCTGCGGCTGACCGCCGGCGATGTGGTGGTGTTCCCTCAGGGCGATGCCCATCGCATGAGCTCGCAACCCGGGCTGACGCCGGTCACCGGCAAGCGGCTGGACGTGGTGCTGGCGCGTCGTCCCCGACAACTGAGTTACGGCGGTGGTGGCGCAGTCACCCGTCTGGTGTGCGGTTATCTGGCGTGCGATACGCGGTTGGCGGGCATGTTGCTGACGGGGTTGCCGGCCGTGATCCGGGTCAATGTGCGCGGCTCGAATGCCGGAGTCTGGCTGGAATCTTCGGTCCGTTATGCGCTGGCCGAAGCACGGTCTCCCAGGCCCGGCGGCGAAGGTGTGCTGGCGAAACTGGCCGAGGTGTTGTTCATCGAGGTGTTGCGCCTGTACATGAACGAGCACGGTGAAGGTCGAATCGGTTGGCTGGCGGGTGTGGGCGACCGGATCGTCGGTGCGGCCCTGAATGCGTTGCACAAAAAACCCTGTCACGCCTGGACTCTGGATGAACTGGCGAGGACCGCAGGCACATCAAGGTCGGTGTTGGCGGAACGCTTTGCGCAATTGGTGGGGAGTTCGCCGATGCAGTACCTGACGCAGTGGCGGATGTTGCTGGCGGCCAACCTGTTACGCAGCAGTAACAGTTCGTTGATGCGGATTGCCGAAGAGGTGGGTTACCAGACCGACACGGCCTTCAGCCGGGCCTTCCGTCGAGAGTACGGCGCGCCACCGGCGGCATGGCGGCGCAATCAGGAGAAAAAACCAATGGCCCACGGCGCGCAGCTTGTGAGCCATTGAGGTCGAGGGTTACGCAGCAGGTGCCTTGGCCTCTTCCAGCAGTTGTTGAATCATCTTTTCCTGGGTTTCGTAGGCGCCTTCACCGAAGTGGGTGTAACGCACCTGGCCCTTGGCGTCGATCAGGTAGTGAGCGGGCCAGTACTGGTTCTCGAAGGCGCGCCAGATCGCGTAGTTGTTGTCGATGGCCACCGGGTAGGTAATGCCGAGCTCTTTGACCTGATCCTTGACGTTGTCGATGATGCGCTCGTAACCGTATTCAGGGGTGTGCACGCCGACGACCACCAGGCCATCCTTCTCGTATTTCTTCGCCCAGTCCTTCACGTACGGCAAGGTGTGCTGGCAGTTGATGCAGTCGTAGGTCCAGAAGTCCACCAACACCACTTTGCCTTTGAGCGAATCATTGCTCAACGCTGGCGAGTTCAGCCATTGCACGGCACCGGACAGCGACGGCATGGCGCCTTGGGCGTTGTCCAGGGAGTCGGCCTTGACCTTGCTGACGAAGTAGTCGACGACTTTTGGCACGGTTTCCATCACGCCTTTTTCGAGGCTGCTGACGCCTTCGGACGAGGTGCTGGCCAGCAGTGTCCTGTCGGCACCGGTGGAAATCACCGCCACGGTGGCCAGCACGGCAACACCGGCACCACGACGCAGCCAACCGGTGATCGGGATCGACGCTTTCAAGCGATTGACCAGGCCGCGACCGGCGAAGATCAAGGTGCCCAGAGACAACGCGCTGCCCAGGCCGTAGGCCAGCAGCAACAGACTGGTCTGTGCGTTCGCACCCTGGAGCATGGCACCGGTGAGAATCACCCCGAGGATCGGCCCGGCACACGGTGCCCAGAGCAGCCCTGTGGCCACACCGATCATGACCGAACCCAGCGGGCCGGACATTTTGCGGGTGTCGGGGTCCAGGCGATTGCCCAGTGCCACGAATGGACGGGCCATCCAGTCACCGACACGGGCGGAGATCAGCGACAGGGCAAACAACCCCATCACGAAGAGCGCGACGTGGCGACCGGTGTTGTTGGCTTGCACCACCCATTCGCTGCTGACCACGGCCAGGCTGGAGATCAGGGCAAAGGTCAGGACCATGCCGCCGAGGGTGAGCAGGATGGATGAACGCGTGCGTTTGACACCGGCGAACAGGAACGGCACGACCGGGAGGATGCAGGGGCTGAGGACGGTCAATATGCCGCCCAGGAAAGCGATGAGAAACATGGGATCACCTTGAAAATAGAGAAGGACGACACACCACCTATCCCCTGTAGGAGTGAGCCTGCTCGCGATATCGGTGTGTCAGATAACACTGATGTCGACTGACACTCCGCCATCGCGAGCAGGCTCACTCCCACACTGGAACTGTGGTGTTCACAAAACACTGTTCGGGCTTCAGGCCGTCTGGTTATCCAGCAACTGCCCCTGTGGCGTGCGGCTAGCGCCGTTCTCTGCAACCAACTGACCTTGTGGCGTGCGGCTTGAACCGTCCTGTGCGAGGAAGGCATGACCGCCCTGCTCCGCCACCGGCGTCAGCTGGAAGCAGGTCGCGCTGCCACAGCTTTTCTGTTCAACAGCGGCATTGGCATGGGCAGCCGCGCCGGCTACGGAGAAAGCAACAGCGGTCAAAAAGCGGGTGACGTTGTTCATGGTGTTCTTCCTGTTTCAAAAGGGGTTGGCAATCGGTCAGCGAAGGACTCAGTTGTCCGCGTTGCAGCTGTCGGCAAACTTGCGGTAATCCAGCACCTGGGTTTTGTGCTGGGAGTCCAGATAGGTCAGCTGGGCATTCACAACCCCGCAGGAAGGCGTGGCGTCCTCTTTCAACGACACTACTTTCTTGATGTCCAGGTGGGTGCCGTAGGTGTAGGTTTTAGCGCTGACATCCGCGGCTTCGGCACGGGCCGACAAGGTGCAGATGTTCAGGGCGGCAAACAGGCAAGCGGCGTAGATGGCTTTGGTGTTCATGGCGGTTTCCTCAAGGCTTCAATGGGTAGGTCGTTCAATTGAGCCGAGGCGGTGTGGGTTGCCTCGATGGAACCCATTAGAAGCTCGCGAGGTATCTCGTCTGTGTCGAAAACAGCCGCGTGTAAATCGGTACGTATCAAAGCCGGCCCCTGATACAGAGCGATACAAAACCCCTGGAAAATCGTATTTTTGCGTTTGCGTGTATCCGCCACTACGCCAGATACACTGCAATACAAAGGGCTGCGGGCGAGCGGGCCAAGGCTCGATAGACTGCGTAACATCCCCCATTGATAGAGGCTTGGCCCCATGGAACACATCGATCACATTCTCATCGTGGACGATGACCGCGAGATCCGGGAACTGGTAGGCAACTACCTCAAGAAGAATGGCCTGCGCACCACGGTCGTCGCCGATGGGCGTCAGATGCGCGCCTTCCTGGAGTCCACGCCGGTGGACCTGATCGTGCTCGACATCATGATGCCGGGCGACGATGGCTTGATGCTCTGCCGCGAGTTGCGCGCCGGCAAACACAAGGCCACGCCGGTGCTGATGCTCACCGCCCGCAACGACGAAACCGACCGCATCATCGGCCTGGAAATGGGCGCCGACGATTACCTGGTCAAGCCGTTCGCCGCCCGTGAACTGCTCGCCCGAATCAACGCCGTACTGCGCCGCACGCGGATGCTGCCGCCGAACCTGGTGGTCACCGAAAGCGGTCGCCTGCTGGCGTTCGGCCGCTGGCGCCTGGACACCTCGGCCCGGCACTTGCTGGATGAAGACGGCACCATGGTCGCGCTCAGCGGCGCGGAATACCGATTGCTGCGAGTGTTCCTCGATCACCCGCAGCGGGTGCTCAACCGCGACCAGCTACTCAATCTGACCCAAGGCCGCGACGCCGACCTGTTTGACCGCTCCATCGACTTGCTGGTCAGCCGCTTGCGCCAGCGCTTGCTGGACGATGCCCGGGAACCTGCCTACATCAAGACCGTGCGCAGCGAGGGTTATGTGTTTTCGCTGCCGGTGGAAGTGCTCGGTGCGCCGTCATGAACCTCACCCTTCGTTGGCCCCGCACCCTGGCCTCGCGACTCTCGCTGATCTTTCTGGTCGGCCTGATCCTCGCCCAGGCGTTGTCCTTCGGCGCGCAGTATTACGAGCGTTACGAAAGCGCGAAAAACACCATGCTCGGCAACCTCGAAACCGACGTCTCGACCTCCATCGCCATCCTCGACCGCTTGCCGGCCGAAGAACGCATGGGTTGGCTGCAACAACTGAACCGCCGCAACTACCGTTATTTGCTGGACGAAGGTTCGCCGGGCGTGGCCATGAGCGATACGCCCGTCGCGATGACATCGATCAAGGACGCCATCGGAAAGGATTACCCGATGACCGTGACCGACATTCCCGGCGAGCAGAAACACTTTCAGGTGCACCTGAAACTCGCGGACGGCAGCCCGGTGACCATCGACGTAAGGCCATCGATGGTGCCGTTGTCGCCGTGGTTGCCCGTCGTTCTGCTGGGCCAGTTGGCGCTGATGATTATCTGCACCTGGCTGGCCGTCAGAATCGCCATCCGACCCCTCACTCGCCTTGCCGAGGCGGTGGACAACCTTGATCCCAACACTCACGCGGTGCACCTGGACGAAAAAGGCCCGACCGAGGTCGCCCACGCCGCCATCGCCTTCAATTCGATGCAGGCGCGCATCGCCGCGTACTTGAAAGAGCGCATGCAACTGCTGGCGGCGATTTCCCACGACCTGCAGACCCCGATCACCCGGATGAAACTGCGCGCCGAATTCATGGACGATTCCAGCGAGAAAGACAAACTGTGGAACGACCTCGGCGAGATGGAACACCTGGTGCGCGAGGGCGTGGCCTATGCCCGCAGCGTGCACGGCGCCACCGAAGAAAGCCGCCGCACCGACCTTGATTCATTCCTCGACAGCCTGGTATTTGACTACCAGGACATGGGCAAGGACGTGCAACTGGGTGGCAAAAGTGCCGCGGTGATTGACACCCGGCCTCACGCCCTGCGGCGGGTATTGGTGAACCTGACGGATAACGCGCTGAAGTTCGCCGGGGCCGCTGAATTGTGGGTCGAAACGAAAAACGGCCTTCTCTCGGTGAAGGTCATGGATCGCGGACCGGGCATTGCCGAAGAGGAACTGGCCCACGTGATGGAACCGTTTTACCGGGTAGAGAACTCGCGCAACCGCAGCACCGGCGGCACCGGTCTGGGCTTGGCGATCGCGCAGCAATTGGCGTTGGCGATCGGGGGATCGTTGACGTTGAGCAATCGCGAGGGCGGCGGGTTGTGTGCGGAGTTGAAGTTACCGATTTGACCCGTGTAGGAGCGAGGCTTGCCCGCGAAGAACGATGACCGATTCTCAATTACAACCGCGTAACGGCCTTCGCGGGCAAGCCTCGCTCCTACAAACGGCCCAATGGCGATGGAAAGTCTTTATATTGTCGGACACAGTCGTGCGCACCCGATAGCAACCGACATTTATATGGATATTGGCAAATGGATGACAACAGAAGGCCCATCAAGACGCGCTCTGCGGCCTGGGCGAAACACATCACCGACCTTCTGGTGAAACGAGACATCTCCCCCAATCAGATCTCCGTCGCCAGCATCGCCTTCGCGCTCGCCGGGGCGGTGGCACTGAATATCGATAACGGGCTTATCGGCTCGATCCTCTGCGCCGTCGGCATTCAGTTGCGCCTGCTGTGCAACCTCTTCGACGGGATGGTGGCGATCGAGGGCGGCAAGAAATCCGACATCGGCAGCCTCTACAACGAATTTCCCGACCGCATTGCCGACAGCCTGCTGATCGTCGCGCTGGGGTATGCCATCGGGTACGCCGATCTTGGCTGGTTCGCGGCGTTGGCTGCAGCACTGACGGCTTATGTCAGGGTGTTCGGCGGCTCGATTGGCCTGAAGCAGAGCTTTATGGGCCCCATGGCCAAGCAGCACCGAATGGCGGTGATGACCGCCGCTCTTCTGTTGAATGCCGTCGAGGCCACCGTTTATGCCACTCACTACGTGCTGTTGATCGCGCTGGTCGTCATCGCGGCCGGCTCAGCCGCGACCTGCGTCACGCGCACGCTGGCCATCTCGCGCCAGCTCAAGGGGAATGCTCATGTGGATCAGTAACGCGCTGATTTCTGTCCTTCGCTTCCTGATCGGCGTCACCGCCCGATGGGAAAGCCCGCCGGACCTGACACGCCAACGCATCTATTTCGCCAATCACTCCAGTCACATGGACACCCTGGCAATCATCGCCGCCCTGCCACCCGAAGCCCGGGTGAACGTGAAACCGGTCGCGGCGGCGGACTATTGGGGAAAGAACAAATTTCTGTCGTACATCTCGCAAAAAGGCCTGAATGCGGTGCTGATCGAGCGTAACCCGGCGCCCGGCGTCAACGTGCTGGAGCCGATTTTCGATGTGGTGCGCGCCGGCCATTCGATCATCATCTTTCCGGAAGGCACCCGCGGCAGCGAGGCGTTGCCCGGCCCTTTCAAATCCGGTCTGTACCGTTTGGCCGAGACATTCCCCGAGGTGGACCTGGTGCCGATCTACCTGGAAAACCTGCATCGCTCCATGCCTAAAGGCAAACACGTGCCGCTGCCCATCATCTGCACGATCCGGATCGGCGACCCGTTGCCGAGGATCAGTGGCGAGGAAAAACAGGTGTTTCTGGATCGAGCGCGTGACGCGATTGTGAGGTTGTCGGAATGAATCTTGATGAAAAGTTTTTGTGGTTCTTCGGCGCCATTGCCGGCCTGTTGGCCGTTGCTTCGATCATCGGCCGGATACTGGCCAGGCGCGCGACAACAGAAGGCTCGATCTCGACCATCGAAAACCTCAACCAGCGGGTGAATGCCTGGTGGGGCATGGTCATCATCTTCTTCGTGTCCTACCTGCTGGGCGGGAACGCGACGGTCATTCTGTTCGGCTTCATTTCACTGTTCGCGCTCCGGGAGTTCATCACCCTGACGCCGACCCGGCTCGGCGACCATAACGCGCTGTTTTCGGCGTTTTTTATTCTGATCCCGCTGCAATACGTATTGATCGGCACGCATTGGTACTCGCTGTTCACGCTGTTGATTCCGGTGTACGCCTTCCTGCTGTTGCCGGCGATTGCGGTGCTGAGTCAGGACACGGACGCGTTTCTGGAACGGGCGGCCAAGATCCAGTGGGGGGTGATGATTTGCGTCTACTGCATCAGCCACGCGCCGGCCCTGTTGCTGCTGGACCTGGAAGGTTTCAAGGGTCAGAACGCGCTTCTGTTGTTTTACCTGGTGTTCGTCGTTCAGTTGAGTGATGTGTTGCAGTACGTGTTCGGCAAACTCTTCGGCAAGCACAAGGTCGCGCCGCTGGTGAGTCCGTCGAAAACGGTGGAAGGATTGGTCGGTGGCGGCCTGTCTGCCACGCTGATTGGCGGGTGCATGTTCTGGATGACCCCGTTCAGTTTTTGGCAGTCACTGCTGATGTCGCTGGTGATCGTGGTGATGGGCTTTCTGGGTGGGCTGGTCATGTCGGCGATTAAACGCAGCCTGAGCGCGAAGGATTGGGGGACCATGATCAAGGGCCATGGCGGCATGCTGGACCGGATGGATTCGATTTGCTTTGCGGCGCCGATTTTCTTTCACCTGACACGGTATTTCTTCTCTGCACCGTGAACGTCCAGACACCACTTGACCCTGTGGGAGTGAGCCTGCTCCGGGCGGCGTTCCGACGATGAGGCCGGCACATCCAACATTACTGTTGGCTGACACTCCGCCATCGCGAGCAGGCTCGCTCCTACAGTGGTTAGTGGGTGTTTGGAAAATTTGTGGTGGGTCAGGCTTTTATGCCGACCACCCCTTCCCCGTGCATCTGCCGCAGCAACGCCGCCCCGCTCTCCATGAAAGCTGGCGAGCCGGCAGCCCCCGCCTCTACCGCCAACCCTTCCAGCTGCGCCTGCCCATTCAGCTCGGGAAAATCCTCGATCCGCTGCAACAACCGCCACGCCAGCGGGCTCAGTTCGGAAAATCTCACACTCCAGTCCTCGGCCCGACGCACCAACAATAACGTGGGTTGAGGCGGTGCAACGTCCGGCTGATGATCCGGCCCCACCAACTGCACCGGCCAGCCATAGGCCAACGGCCACGCCAGCGGCGATACCTGCAATGGTCGCTCCAGAATCAATGCCGCATCGCTCGGCGCCAACGGCTCGGCCTCGGACTGCTGCAACGCCATCTCGACCCACTCGTAATGCGCCAGCTCCACCATGAACGGCGGCCACTCGCCCTCGCTCAACGCCTGCGGATCGGAGGCCAGGAACTCGACAAACTCCTTGGCGATTTCACCGAATTTGGGCGTATGCGCGCGGTAGTCCCGCAGGAAAATCCGCACCAACGAGCGCCAGCGCTCATCACCAAGAATCTTGATCAGCACCGGGAAGGTCCCGCTGAGCAACAACGACAGGTTGGAAAAAATCAGGTCGCGGTATACCTGTGCCCGCGCCACATCCATCCCGGCCGGCGGCGCGCAGTGATCGGGGTCACGCAGGTACAGACCCAAGGTGTTCTGCTGGTCAAACAGGCCTGGCTTATCCACGGTTCACCCCCTCGGCCTGCAATCGGCGAATGGTCTGCAATTCAGCCACCAGTTCAGAGAACGCCGGGAAGTTGAAATCCCGCTCCAGCAGCGTCGGTTGTGCGCCGAACCGGGCGTAGGCCTGGGCCAGCAACGACCACACCACCGGTTTCACCGACGCGCCATGGGTGTCGATTTTCAACGTGTCGGATTCATCGAAGTGCCCGGCCACGTGCATCGCCACGACCCGGCCCGAATCGATGCCCGCCAGAAAGGTCTGCGGATCGAACCCGTGATTGATCGAGTTGACGTAGACATTGTTGACGTCCAGCAGCAGGTCGCAATCGGCTTCACGCAACACCGCGTTGGTGAACGTCACTTCGTCCATGTCCTGCTGTGGCGCGGCATAGTAGGAGACGTTTTCCACCGCCAGACGCCGACCGAGAATGTCCTGGGCCTGGCGAATTCGCGCAGACACGTGGTGCACCGCTTCTTCGGTAAACGGCAACGGCAACAGGTCGTAAAGATGACCGTCATCGCTGCAATAACTCAGGTGCTCGCTGTACAACGGCACCTTGTAGTGATCGAGGAACACCCGCACTTCCTGCAAAAACCCGACGTCCAGCGGTGCCGGTCCACCCAACGACAGCGACAAGCCGTGGCAGGACAACGGAAAACGCTCGGCCAGGGCACGCAACGCATGACCATGGGCGCCGCCGATGCCGATCCAGTTCTCCGGCGCGACTTCCAGGAAGTCGAAATCGCCGGTACGGGCGGCCTGAAGATCCTTCATTAAACCGCGACGCAAGCCAAGCCCGACGGTCGCGTTCGTTGAGGTGATGGGGGTCTGCATGGTGTCGGTCTCAAGGTTGCCAGTGCGGAATCACAGTTAACCGGAGCGATGTATCGGGGCTGTGTTCCGCTGCGGCAGAAAATCGCGGCGGTTGTATCGCCGGAGGGTCTGTACACACTTCGGTACAGAGCCTTCGGCAGGTGTTACTCCAGCTCGTATTTCTCGCGCACCAGATGGCCGATGCCGATGCGATCGAGCACGTCCATCGGGCACAGGAAGGTCACGCGAACGGTGCCCGGCAAACGGCTGATGTCGATCGAGCCGGTGATGGTCGCGCGGTTGAGCACTTCGTCGTACGGCAGGCCAGTGACCGAAGCAGCGCGTTTCAAGCCGTTCTCCACGGCGACGTTGAGGTTCTCGCCGCTGCCGATAAAGGTGATCGGGCCGCTCTGCTCGATGTCGTGCTGGCCCCAACGCTCGCCGAGTTCGCGAACTTTCTGCCGTTGTTCGGCATTCATCGGCCGCGCCATCGGCGGCAGATCGTCGAGGTTTTGCAGGAGGATCGGCCCTTCCAGCGTCAGGTTTTTCAACACTTGCACCACCACTTCGGTTTCCCCGGAGCAATCGGTGGCGTGCCCGGCGATCTCGCCGTTGCCCTGCTGGGCGTGCATGTCGCCCATGTACACACCGGCTCCCGGCACTTTCACCGGGCAGATCAACACGCAGCCTTCGCGGATCGAGTTGGTGTCCATGTGACCGTCGGTCTTGGCCGCGTGCAGTTCTTCGCGGGTCATGCCGAACCGGTGCGGTGCGTTGATCAGGTATTGGCCGAAATCGGCGCAGTTGTGCGAGTCGGGCAAGTCGCGGGACGGCGTGGTGCCGATATTGCCGAGGAACGGGCGCATGTGCGCGGCCACGCCGGGGATGTCGGCGCGGGCCAGGGACAGGATCGAATGCTGGGCCGCGAATTCCGGCAGCGCCGACATTTGCGAGGCATTGCCGGCCAGTCGGTTGGCGACGTCCTGATTGACGGTCAGGCTGACCTGATTCTGCGCATCGAACACAATCACGTAGCCATGGCTGAAGCGAAATGCGCTGACCTCGGCGCCGCAGTTGTTACAGCGAATCGACTCCTCGCCAATGCCTTCGACATGGCTGGCCGGGTGGTCGGTGCCGCACTTGGAGCAGAATTTGGCAACGAACGGGTCGCCGTTGTATCGCCCTTCAACGAAACTCATGACCCCGGACGACGTCGCCAGCGAGGTGACGCGCATGCTTTTGATCTTGATTGCCACCGCATCGCCGACTTCCGCCCCGGCGATTGCCACCGGCTGCGTCACTTCGTGGCCGCCCTCGAAGGCGGGCGTGATCATCGGGCCCCAGCAGCCCGGCGGTGTACCGGTGATCAGGGTGCCGCCGTCGGCCAGAGGGCCGAGCATCGTCTGGCTTGGGCCGATGATGCCTTGGGTGTAGTGATCGACGCGCAGGCGATTGACGGGTGAAGGGTTGAGGTCGGTTTCAGACGCAAGCGTGGTCATGGGTGTCCCCTTAACGATGAAAGGCGCAGTACGGGGTCACAGTTCATCGCAGGTTTGTATCTCATCTGTGTTCGGCAGCGGCCCGGAATGAAGCGCAATGTATCGGGGCGCACGCCGGACACAGTGCGATACACACCGAAAATCCCTGTGGGAGCGGGTATGTGTCAGGTAGGGGAATGGGCTTTCGTCGCTCCAGGCCGCGGGGAACGGGGCTCGGGCTAAACTTATTGCACGCGGGACGTGCAGAGCGTCCTGTTCATTCCCACGACCACCGCCCAGGGGTGAACGCCTCGAAAAACAAGGCCTCTGGACCGTGATCCTGCTGAAGGAGCACACGTGATGGACGAGGCCAGACTCAATGATTTCATGGGCAAACTGGTGAACGACATGGGCGGCGCGGCGATGCTCGCCAACGTCATCCTCGGTGAAGAGCTCGGCCTGTACCGGGCCATGGCCGACAGTCAGCCGATCACCCCTGAAGCACTCGCCGACAAGACCGGTTGTAATCCCCGCCTGCTGCGCGAATGGCTCAGCGCCCACGCCGCTTCCGGTTACATGGAACACGAGGGCGGTCAGTTCCGCCTGCCCGAAGAGCAGGCCCTGGCATTGGCCATCGAAGACTCACCGGTCTATATCGCCGGCGGTGTCGGGGTGGTCGCGTCGTTTTTCCATGACAAGGACAAACTGGTCAACGCCATGCGCGGCAACGGCGCCCTGGCCTGGGGCGATCACCATCCGTGCATGTTCAGCGGCACGGAGCGGTTCTTCCGCCCCGGGTACAAGGCGCACCTGATCGCCGAGTGGCTGCCGGCCCTCGACGGCGTGGTCGCCAAACTGCAGACAGGTGCCAAAGTGGCGGATATCGGCTGCGGCCATGGTGCCTCCACGGTGATCATGGCCCAGGCGTTCCCGGACTCTCGGTTCGTCGGTTTCGACTACCACGCACCGTCCGTCACCGTCGCGACCCAGCGCGCCGAAGAAGGCGGCGTGTCCGGGCGTGCGCGGTTCTTCCAGGGCACCGCGAAAAGTTTTCCCGGCGACGACTATGACCTGGTCTGCTATTTCGACTGCCTGCACGACATGGGCGACCCGGTGGGCGCGGCAAAGCACGCGTATGACGCACTGAAACCGGATGGCACGGTGCTGCTGGTGGAACCGTTCGCCAATGACTCGCTCGACGACAACGTCACCCCGGTCGGCCGGCTGTTCTACGCCGCGTCGACCTTCATTTGCACACCGAACTCGCTGTCTCAGGAAGTCGGTCTGGGGCTCGGCGCCCAGGCGGGTGAGGCGCGGTTGCGCAAAGTGTTTACCGAGGCGGGGTTCAAAAGTTTCCGTCGGGCCACGGAAACGCCGTTCAACCTGATTCTGGAGGCGCGCAAATAATCACCGCTAACGGATATTCACTGAAGATCCATGTAGGAGCTGTCGAGTGAAACGAGGCTGCGATCTTTTGACGTTGTTTTTAAAGAGCAAGATCAAAAGATCGCAGCCTCGTTTCACTCGACAGCTCCTACAGAGGGATTGCGTTTGGTTCGTCGGCAAGTGCTAGGCTGGGGACACTCAAGCCCCTGCGGAGTGTTGAACATGCTCGACGAACAACTCGACCGACTCCAGCGCTTAATGGCCGAGCAGCCGTTCATGGTCCTGACCGGCGCGGGCATCAGCACCCCGTCGGGCATTCCGGACTACCGCGACAACCAGGGCGTACGGCGTGGCCGGCAACCGATGATGTACCAGGAGTTTCTCTCGGCCCCGGAATCACGGCGCCGCTATTGGGCGCGGGCGATGCTCGGCTGGCCGCGCGTGCGCCAGGCTCAGCCGAACGTGGCCCATGAAGCCCTGGCCAGTTTGCAAAGCAGCCGGCAGATCAGCGGACTGATCACCCAGAACGTCGACACCTTGCACGATCAGGCCGGCAGCCATGATGTGATCGAACTCCACGGCAGCTTGCACCGGGTGCTGTGCCTGGACTGCGGACAGCGCAGCGAGCGGGATTCGATTCAGCAATTGATGGAGGCGCAGAACCCCTATCTGGCCGGGGTCGATGCGGTGCAGGCGCCGGATGGCGACACGCTGCTGGATCCGGCGTTCGAGGCGCGGTTCCAGGTGCCGCATTGCCCACACTGCGCGGGTGAGCGGATGAAACCGGACGTGGTGTTTTTTGGCGAGAACGTCGCGCAGGTGACGGCGGCCAAAGCCATGGCGGCGGTGGAACAGGCGGCGGGATTGTTGGTGGTGGGGTCTTCGTTGATGGCGTACTCGGCGTTCCGCTTGTGCCGGGTGGTGGCGGATCAGGGGAAGCCGTTGATTGCGATCAATTTGGGCAAGACCCGGGCGGATGACCTCCTGGGGATGAAGATTGAGGCGTCGTGCGAACAGCTCTTGCCTTTACTGGCCAAGCGCCTCTCCTCCTGATCACCCAAAAACCCTGTAGGAGTGAGCCTGCTCGCGATAGCGGAGTGTCAGTCAGCATCATTTTTGCCTGATACACCGCTATCGCGAGCAGGCTCACTCCTACAGGGGATTGTGCTCAGGGCATGGACACTTGTTGGCCCAGGTTCTCGGCTTTGAGAATATCGAACAACGCCTGCGCCGCCGCCGACAGTTCCACCCCAGGCTTGGTCAGCACCCCGATCGCCCGTTCCACCACCGGGTCGCGCAACGTAATACACCGCGCGCCCAACTCGCGCATCTGCCCGGCGCACAACGCCGGTACGGCGCTGACGCCCAATCCGCTGGCGACCATCCTTCCGACTGTCGCCAACTGATGGCTTTCAAACTCCACCGGCAATTTCATCCCCCGCGCCTGCAAGTGTTCTTCCAGCATCACCCGCACCGTCGAGGGGCGCTGCAAGGTAATGAACGGTTCCTTGAGCAAGGTCTGCCAATCAATGTCGTGCCGTTGCGCCAAGGGCGAATCGTCCGGCACCACGGCAACGAATCGGTCCATATACAACGGCGTGAATTGCAGCGATGAACTCTGCGTCGGCTCAAACGCCACGCCCAGCTCCACCTGCCGGTCGCGCACCATTTCCAGCACTTGCTCATTGATAACGTCGTTCACCGTGACGTTGACCTTGGGATAACGGGCGCGAAAGGTCTTGAGGATCGGCGGCAGCAGATTGCCGGCAAACGACGGCATCGCCGCCAGGGTCACGCGCCCGCGCTGGAGGGTGAAACGCTGGCGCAGTTCATCCTCGGCGTTGTCCCAATCCGCAATCAGCCGGCGAGCCAGTGGCACCAGCGATTCGCCCTCAGCCGTCAACGCCACATTGCGTGTGTTGCGGGTGAATAGCCGGCCGCCCAACCCCTCTTCCAGGGCCTTGATGGTCAGGCTCAAGGCCGATTGCGACAGGTGCAATCGCTCGCAGGCCACGGCGAAACTCAGGCTCTGGGCCACGGCCAGGAATGCGCGGATCTGCTTGACGGTCATGCGCGGTCTCTCCAAGGTAACTACATTGATTCAACGTAAAAAACCCCTGTAGGAGCTGTCGAGTGAAACGAGGCTGCGATCTTTTGACGTTGATCTTAAAAAACAAGATCAAAAGATCGCAGCCTCGTTTCACTCGACAGCTCCTGCAGGTTCCGACGGCCTCACATTAGTGAGTTTTATCTATCAATCAACCTTAAAAATCAACTTAACAAATAAATCCTCCAGCGAGACACTCCTACCCCATACGGCTAGCCAGCCGCCCACAAAGAATAAAAGAGGTGCATATGGCAGGTTTCGACAAGCGCGTGAGTTCCTATGAGGAAGCTCTGGCAGGTCTTGAAGACGGCATGACCGTGATCGCCGGCGGCTTCGGCCTGTGCGGGATCCCGGAAAACCTGATCGCCGAGATCAAGCGCAAAGGCACCCGTGACCTCACCGTCGTTTCCAACAACTGCGGCGTCGACGGTTTCGGCCTCGGCGTGCTGCTGGAAGACCGGCAGATTCGCAAGGTGGTGGCCTCCTACGTCGGCGAGAACAAACTGTTCGAAGACCAATTGCTGAAAGGCGAAATCGAAGTCGTCCTGACTCCCCAAGGCACCCTCGCCGAAAAAATGCGCGCAGGCGGTGCCGGCATCCCCGCTTTCTTCACCGCCACCGGCGTCGGCACTCCGGTTGCCGATGGCAAGGAAGTGCGCGAATTCCATGGTCGCAAGTACTTGATGGAAGAATCCATCACCGGTGACTTCGCCATCGTCAAAGGCTGGAAAGCCGATCACTTCGGCAACGTGATCTATCGCCACACCGCCCAGAACTTCAACCCGCTGGCCGCCACTGCCGGCAAGATCACCGTGGTCGAAGTCGAAGAAATCGTCGAACCCGGCGAGCTGGACCCGTCGCAGATCCACACCCCTGGCATCTACGTCGACCGGGTCATTTGCGGCACGTTCGAGAAGCGCATCGAACAGCGCACCGTGCGTAAGTGATCCCCAGCCCCCGGACCTGAAGGAAAAATAACAATGGCACTTTCCCGCGAACAAATGGCTCAACGCGTCGCCCGCGAAATGCAGGACGGCTTTTACGTGAACCTGGGCATCGGCATTCCGACCCTGGTTGCCAACTACATCCCGGAAGGCATGGAAGTCATGCTGCAGTCGGAAAACGGCCTGCTCGGCATGGGTCCCTTTCCTACTGAAGAAACCATCGATGCCGACATGATCAACGCCGGCAAACAAACCGTGACCGCACGTATCGGCGCGTCGATCTTTTCCTCGGCCGAGTCCTTCGCGATGATTCGCGGTGGTCATGTCGACCTGACCGTGCTGGGCGCCTTTGAAGTCGACGTGCAAGGCAACATCGCCTCGTGGATGATCCCCGGCAAACTGGTCAAGGGCATGGGCGGCGCCATGGACCTGGTGGCCGGTGCCGACAACATCATCGTCATCATGACCCACGCGTCCAAGGACGGTGAGTCCAAACTCCTGTCCCAATGCAGCCTGCCGCTGACCGGCGCCGGGTGCATCAAGCGTGTGCTGACCGACCTGGCTTACCTTGAAATCGAAAACGGCGCGTTCATTCTCAAAGAACGTGCGCCGGGCGTCAGCGTCGAAGAGATTGTCGCCAAGACCGCCGGTAAACTGATCGTGCCGGATAACGTTCCGGAAATGCAGTTCGCTGCCCAGTGAGGAATCCTTCCATGCAAGACGTCGTTATTGTTGCCGCCACTCGTACCGCTATCGGCAGTTTCCAGGGCTCGCTGGCCAATGTGTCCGCCGTTGACCTCGGCGCTGCGGTGATCCGCCAACTGCTGGCGCAAACCGGCCTGGACGTTGCTGAAGTCGATGAAGTGATCATGGGCCAGGTGTTGACCGCCGGTGCCGGGCAGAACCCTGCCCGCCAGTCCGCGATCAAGGCCGGCCTGCCGTTTACCGTGCCGGCGATGACCCTGAACAAGGTCTGCGGCTCGGGCCTGAAAGCGCTGCACCTGGCCACTCAGGCGATTCGCTGCGGCGATGCCGAGGTGATCATTGCCGGCGGCCAGGAAAACATGAGCCTGTCCAACTACGTCATGCCCGGTGCCCGCACCGGTCTGCGCATGGGTCACGCGCAAATCGTCGACACCATGATCAGCGACGGCCTGTGGGATGCGTTCAACGATTACCACATGGGCATCACTGCCGAGAACCTGGCGGACAAGTACAATCTGACCCGCGAACAACAGGACGCCTTCGCCGCGGCCTCGCAGCAGAAAGCCACGGCCGCCATCGAAGCCGGGCGTTTTGCCGATGAGATCACGCCGATCCTGATCCCGCAGCGCAAGGGTGATCCGCTGTCCTTCGCCACCGATGAACAGCCACGCGCCGGCACCACCGCTCAAGCGCTGGGCAAACTGAAACCGGCCTTCAAGAAGGACGGTTCGGTGACCGCCGGCAACGCCTCGTCCCTGAACGACGGTGCCGCCGCCGTGATCCTGATGAGCGCCGACAAAGCCAAGGCCCTGGGTTTGCCCGTGCTGGCGAAAATCGCCGCTTACGCCAACGCGGGCGTCGACCCGGCGATCATGGGCATTGGCCCGGTGTCGGCGACTCGTCGTTGCCTGAGCAAGGCTGGCTGGTCCATCGACCAACTGGACCTGATCGAAGCCAACGAAGCCTTTGCCGCACAATCCCTGGCGGTGGCCAAGGACCTGGAATGGGACTTGAACAAGGTCAACGTCAATGGCGGCGCCATCGCCCTCGGTCACCCGATCGGTGCGTCGGGCTGCCGGGTGCTGGTGACCTTGCTGCACGAAATGATCAAGCGTGACGCCAAGAAAGGCCTCGCCACTTTGTGCATCGGTGGTGGTCAGGGCGTGGCGCTGGCGATCGAACGGGCGTAAAGCGTTAAACAGACTGCGCGGGGACCCACGAAGAACCGCGCGGTCTGGTAACACCCCGGTGCGCCTGCGGTGGAAGCGCTTCTTGTGGCGAGGGGACTTGTCCCCGTTGGGTTGCGTAGCAGCCCTAAAATCTCGGCAATTGTCCAGACTATAGAGAGCGCTACGCACTCCAACGGGGACAAGTCCCCTCGCCACAGAAGCATCTGATCATCTCAGGTGCATCGGTTTTTTCTAGCCGTCAGGCAAATTTCACCAGGTTCAACGCCGGTAACGGGCCGCCCGGAAACTGCACCAGCTTAGCTCCCACACTCAGTTCCCCAAGATCAATCCCGAAAAAGCCCAATCGCTCGGTCAACCCGATCACTTGAGCTTTCGCCTCGGCGTCATCCCCCGAAACAAACAGCACCCGCTGCCCGCCCTCTGCTGCCGGATCGCTCTCCAGCAAGCGCGCCTGAAGGTGATTGAACGCCTTGACCACCCGCGCACCGGGCACCCATTCGGCAAATACTTCGCTGGACGTTCGGCCCTGCAAATCGACGGCCTTGAATGACGGCGCCTCGATCGAGTTGTTGGCGTCGATGACGATCCGCCCATCAAAATTCGGCAGCCCCACCAGCGCCGTCGGTAATTTCGACCAGTTGACCGCCACCAGCACAATGGCTTGTGCGGCCGCTTCTTCACGGGTGCCGGCGCGGGCCGTTGGCCCGAGCTCTTCCACCAGTGAAGCCAGTGTTTCTGGCCCACGGCTGTTGGCGATAACGATCTCAATGCCTTTGCGTGAAAGCGCCCGGGCAAAGGCTGAACCAATGGCGCCGGCGCCGATGATTCCAATTTTTTGCATGATTGTTCACTCCGAGGGGTTGTCGTTGAAGTGAATACTGCGCTTGCCATTAGGGCTTGATTAGAGGGTAATGCCTTGAATCATCTTCAAGCACTGCTATCAGGTGTCAGCCATGGAAACCCTCGCCAATCTTGAATCGTTTGTCCGCAGCGCCGAGACCGGCAGCTTTTCTGCCGCGGCCCGCTTGCTGGCGCTGACACCCGCGGCGGTCAGTCGCAACGTGGCGATGCTCGAACGAAACATCGGTGTGCGACTGTTCCAGCGCTCGACCCGCCACCTGTCGCTGACCGAGGCTGGCGAGCGTTTTCTGGCGAGCATCGGTGGCAATCTGCAGGCGTTGCAGTCGGCGATCAGCGCGGTGAGCAGCGATCAAGGTGAACCTGCCGGGGTGCTCAAAGTCAGCCTTGCGCCGACGTTTGGCATCGGTCATGTGCTGCCGTTGCTGCCGCAATTCCTCAAGCGCTACCCACTGATCAAACCGGAATGGCACTTCGAAAACCGCCAGGTGGACCTGATTGCCGAAGGGTATGACGCGGCCATCGGCGGCGGTTTCGAGTTGACGCCCGGGGTCATCTCCCGAACATTGGCGGCGGCGCACGTCGTGGCCGTGGCCTCACCGGAATACCTCGCACGGCACAGCCTGCCTGACAACCCGGCCGACCTGGCCCGATTGGAGGGCATCGTGATGCGCGGCACCCGCACCGGACGCATCCGGCAGTGGGTCATGCAGGACGGCGCGGGCAATGAGGAGCAGGCGATTCTCAACGAAAACATCGTGCTCAACGACCCGGCCGCCATGCGTGAAGCGGCGATCCTTGGGCTGGGCGTGTCGCTGCTGGTGTTGCCGGATGTGGCCGCGAATATTCAGCGCGGCGAACTGGTGCGCCTGCTGCCCGACTGGCATGCCGATGCGGGGCCGATCTCGTTGTACTACCCGAGCCGCACGTTGATGCCGGCCAAGACTCGAGTGTTTATTGATTTTGTGGTGGAGGCGTTTTCACGCCACTGAACTGATCGTTCCCACGCTCCGCGTGGGAATGCCTCAATGGACGCTCCGCGTCCGCTTCGGCAGGGACGCGGAGCGTCCCGGCTGCATTCCCACGCAGAGCGTGGGAACGATCACACTCAGGCCAGAAACTGAAAGATCAACCAGCTATTCGCCCCACTGATCACCGCAAACAACCCCCAAGCCAACACCCGCGTCGGCCAGCGATTCACAAACGCCCCCATCAATTTGTGATCGTTGGTCATGCGAATCAGCGGGTACAACGCAAACGGCAATTGCAGACTCAACACCACCTGACTCAACACCAGCAACTTGCCGATTGCGTTATCGCCCATCAGCCAGACGCCGATGAACGCCGGGATCAACGCCAGCCCCCGGGTAATCAGCCGTCGTTGCCAGCAAGGAAGCCGCAGGTTCAGATAGCCCTCCATGATCACCTGCCCCGCGATGGTCCCGGTAAACGTCGAACTCTGCCCCGAAGCCAACAGCGCCACGCCAAACAACACACTGGCCAAGGCGCCGCCCACCAGCGGGTCGAGCAAGTGATAAGCGTCCTGGATGTCCACCACATCGGTATGCCCGCTCTTGTGAAACGCCGCCGCGGCGAGGATCAGGATCGCCGCATTGACCAGCAGCGCCAACGCCAGGGAGCCAATGGTATCGATCCGCGCCAGTTTGACCGCGTCCTGCTTGCTGGCCAGGTCCTTGCCGATCATTCGGGTCTGCACGATCGAGGTGTGCAGGTACAAGTTATGCGGCATCACCGTGGCCCCGAGAATGCCGATGGCCAGGTACAGCGGTGCGGCATCGCCAATGGCTGACAGGGACGGCGTAAAACCACGGGCGACGTCCGGCCAGTACGGCTTGATCAGCAGCAACTCCACGAAGAAACACACGCCGATGGTGCTCACCAGCACCAGCATGATCGCTTCCAACCGGCGGAATCCACGGTTTTGCAGGGCCAGCACCAGCAGCGTGTCAAACGCGGTCAGCGCGATACCGACGGTCAGCGAACAACCCAACAACAAGTGGAAGGCCAGGGCACAGCCGAGCACTTCCGCCAGATCGGTGGCGATGATCGAGATTTCCGCCAGCACCCATTGAGTCCGCGCGGTCCGCGTGCTGTAGCGCTCCCGGGACAGTTGCGCCAGATCGCGGCCAGTGGCGATGCCCAGGCGCGAACACAGACACTGCACCACCATCCCCGCCAGACTTGCCAGCAGCACCACAAACAACAGGCTGTAACCAAAGCGCGAACCCGCCTCGATGGCAGTCGCCCAATTGCCAGGGTCCATGTAGCCGATGGACACCAGCAAGCCAGGCCCGGCAAAGCGCAGCATTCGTTTGAAGAACGATGCACGGGGGTCAACGGCAACGCTGCCGGCCACTTCCGGCGGGCAAAACGGCGCGGTGGCAACTTTTGGCAAACTGAATTTCACGCAATCATCCGTCGACAGGTGGAAAAGCGCAGCTTAGACGTTTCAGCCCGTGCGCCCAAGGGCAAAAATGCCCGGGTATCAGGCGCCGTGTCGGCGGAAGAACAACGTCACCTGGCCTAACTCAACGCCGAACTTGGTCATGGTGGAGCGATTGGCCATGGTGTTTTCGTCCAGCAAATACATCCAGTCATCGAAATGCACCTGATAGACCTTGTCGTCCACCGGCAGGCTGAGTTCATACCGCCAGTGCAGCGCGTTGCCGGCCACCTCACCGCGGGACTCGCCGATCACATCGCCGGCCGTGCCGCGCCAACGGCCTGGACCGTCAGGGTACAAGGTCCAGACGCGGATCTGTTTTGTGCCATCGCTGTAGGTAAAGGCTTCATGCATGATCAGGTTCTGGCCGTCCATTCGGCTGTTGATCAGCACATGAAAGCGTTTGATCACCTCCCCCGAGCGCTTCTGGAACATTCCCCAGCCATCCACTCGCCCGACGAAGAACCCGGGTAGATCGAGCTTGGGGTTTTGCTCGCTGTAGCGCTGCACATCGACGCTGCAACCGACCAGGCAGACGAACAGCACCAGCAGCAGTTTCTTCAGCATGTCATGCACCTCAAGGCTTGGCGCTGCCCAGCAACTGCTGGCGCAACTCAGGATTACGAGTACGTGGGTCGAGCCAGATATCGAAAAAGGCCCGGGCGAATTGCGGGTCCTTCACTTCGTGTTGCGGTTGCTGGCCGACAAAAAACCGTGCGCCCTGCCCCGGCAAATACACCCCGGTAATACGGGTGCCGGCTTTTACATCGACGAATGACTGTTGCATCTGCACCTTCCAGCGCTCGAGTTGCTCGGCGCTGACCGAGGGCCCGGACAACCGCTTGATTTCATCGACACTGGCCTGCACTAGATCATCGCGGGAAATGCTGCGCTGATAGATCAGTTCCAGGGCAAACGGTTGGTCCGGCGCCAAGGGCCGGGCCGCACTCCAGAGCCGAGCGTTGTAGACATCGAACCCGAACACCCGAAACTCGCCGGTGCCGATGATCTGCGCGCCGGGCAATGCCTCCTGCCAACTGGCCAGGGCCTGGGTGCCTGACAATCCCAGCAACAACACACCGTGATACAGGCGTAATCGGAATCTGTTCATCGTGTTCTTTTCACCATGGGCATCTGCTAAAAACTTATACGCAAAGCATCGTTTTGTACAATTATTTGAGCCGTAGCTTTGTATACAAAATCTCCTCGCTTCTAGAGCAATCCAACGTCCGCAGTGCTAACGTTGGCGCCTCACTCAGGTCGGAGACGCGTGCGTGCTGATGCTTAAACTGCTGGTGATTCCAGGCTTTCTCTTGTTGATTTCCCTAGCGGGCAAACGCTGGGGCCCGAGCGTGGCTGGTTGGCTGTCGGGATTGCCGGTGGTGGTCGGGCCGATTCTGTTCTTCCTTGCCATCGAACAGGGCGAGGTGTTCGCCGCTCAATCAGCGACGGCGGCGTTGTCGGCGATGTTCGCGATGATTGCCTTCTGCGTGACCTATGCCCAGGTCGCTCAACGAGCGGGATGGCCATGGGCGTTGACGATGTCACTGCTGGTCTGGGCCGCCGTGGCCGTGGTGCTCTCGCTGATTCCACCCTCGCTGGTGTTCTCGGTGATCGCGGCCGCCACCGCGCTGCTGGCGGCGCCGTACCTGTTTCCCAGCGTGCAACCCATCGTTGCAGGCCCGACGCCAAAGTCTGACAAACTGCTGCTGCGCATGATTGCCGGCGCCCTGCTCACCCTCGCTGTGACATTACTCGCCAGCACCGTCGGCGAAGGCTGGAGCGGTTTGCTCGCGGTGTTCCCGGTGCTCGGCAGCGTGATGGCGGTGTTCTCCCAGCAAACCCGCGGCCCGGCGTTTACGGCCGCGTTGCTGCGGGCGACGGCAACCGGCATGTATTCGTTCGCGGCGTTTTGCCTGGTGTTGGCGCTGGCGTTGCCCGACATGGGCATGAGCGCCTTTGCCCTCGGTGTTGCGGTGTCCGTGGGGATGTTGGGCATTACCAGGCGCTTGCTGGCGCGACCGATCAACCCGACGACCGAGACTGGACGATCAGCGATCAAACGCTAAGCTCCTTCACATCCCGAGGGCCAGGATGTCGCCCGCTACGTGCTGAAGGAACAGACATGAGTCTCGCATCGTCCCTCGTCCGTACTCCCAATTCAGCCACCGCCGTTGGCGTGATCGCGATCGTTCTCTGGTCCTGCCTGGCCCTGTTGACCACCCTCACCGAAGGCATTCCCCCCTTTGAATTGCTGACGCTGAGTTTCGGCATAGCGTTTGTGGCGAGCCTGGTCATTCTCGGGCGCCGGGGGCTCGCCGGCTTCAGTAGCTGGCGACAGCCCTGGGCGGTATGGGTGACCGGGTTCGTGGGCATTTTCGTTTATCACGCGCTGTATTTTTTCGCGCTCAAAGTCGCCCCGGCGGCTGAAGCCAGCTTGATCAACTACCTGTGGCCGCTATTGCTGGTGCTGCTCTCGGCATTTTCGGCCGGGGAAAAGCTGCACAAACGGCAGATGCTTGGCGCGCTGCTGGGGCTGGCCGGCACTGCGTTCATCATGCAACAACACGGCCCGGAGGCTGGCGCATCGATGCCCATCGCCGGTTATCTCGCGGCCTTCGGCTGTGCGCTGATATGGGCCGGTTATTCGGTGATAAACCGACGGTTCAACGACGTGCCCAGCAGCATCATCGGCGGGATCTGCGGTATGTCAGCCGTGTCCGGCCTGATCTGCCATCTGGCTTTCGAAACGACGGTGCAGCCTGATGCCGGCCAATGGACCGCAATTGTGGTGCTCGGCCTCGGGCCGGTCGGGTTGGCATTTCTTGCCTGGGACCACGCCACCAAACACGGCAGTCTGGCGACGCTGGGGGCGCTTTCCTACCTGGCGCCGTTGATTTCGACGTTATTGCTGCTCGCCGTAGGACGCAGCCATGCCGGTCCGATCCTGATCGTCCCTGCCGTGTTGATTATCGCCGGGGCGGTGATCGCCACATCGAGAGCGAGCGATAGAGCCCCCGCAACACGTTCAATCGTTCCGAACGAGTAGAGCAAGAACCTTGCACGTCAATCGAACAGGTTTGCCCCACCATCAGCCTCAGTTCCTACCCACTGACTGAGGCCTACACCATGAAGTTCTTTTTCCACCCTTCGCCGAACCCGATGAAAGTTGCCCTGCTGCTTGAAGAACTGCAAACGCCCTACGAATTGATCGGCGTTGATACGTTCAAGGGCGAGCAACATTTGCCAGCCTTTCTGGCGATCAATCCGAACGCCAAGGTTCCGGCTCTGATCGACGGTGATGCCACCGTGTTCGACTCCCAGGCCATCCTGCTGCATTTGGCGCAAAAGCATCAGCGCTTCCTGCCGACCGCCGTCGCCGGCCAAGCCGAGTTGCTGTCCTGGCTGATGTTTATCGCCACCGGCCTGTCGCCGTTCTCCGGTCAAGCCGTGCATTTTCTGCACCACGCACCGGAAGACCTGCCCTACGCGAAAAACCGTTACCTCAAGGAAGTCGAACGCCACTACCGCGTGCTCGACCAGCGTCTGGCCGATCATCAATACCTGGCCGGCGACACTTACAGCATCGCCGACATGGCGCTATGGGGCTGGGCCAGCTACGCGCATTACATCCTCGGCGAGAATGGCCTGGTGGCCTACCCGAACGTCAAGCGTCTGTTCGATGAAATCAGCGCCCGCCCCGCCGCCCAGCGTGCACAGGGGTTAAAAGAGAAACTGGTGCTGAAGGCCGAGTTCGACGAAGAAACCCGCCGGAACCTGTTTCCGCAGAATCAGGCCTGACACCGCTGTCGGTGTAGAGCTGCCGTTGTGGCGAGGGGGCTTGCCCCCGTTCGGCTGCGAAGCAGTCGTGAAATCAGGCACCGCGCTGTATCAGTAGAACCGTGCATGCAGGATTTACGACTGCTGCGCAGCCGAACGGGGGCAAGCCCCCTCGCCACAAAGGCCCGTTTCCACAGGCCACAGCTGCTACAAACCGTATTCCATGGGATGATTGCGGCGAATGCGCGATCATCCCTGGAGTTTTTGAATGTCATTGTTGAGTAAAAAAGCCGTTGTCCTGTTACTGACGGCGGCCGCCAGCCTGGGGGCTTTGAATGCCTATGCCGCCAAGGCCACTGCCAGCGATAAAGCGCCAGCGCAAGAGGTCTCGATGCTCGGCGGCAAGTTCAAGTTCACCTTGCCCAAAGGCTTCATCGCCAACCCGCTGCCGGCCGGCGACGCGGCCACCGGTACCGCCGGGGCAACGGGCACCATGTACACCAACCAGGCCACCAAAACCGTGGTGATCGCCGCTGAAAACACCATCCCCGGTGGCGCCAACGTCAAGGACAACGACGGTCCGTTCCTCGACTCCGCGGCAACCGACTTCGCCACCGAACAAGCCAAGGCGCTGCCGGACTTCACCAAGCTCAGCGAAAAAAGCCTGACCCAGAAAGGCACCGGACTGGGACTGCGGCAGATCGACAGCACCGCCACCCAAGGCGGCGGCAAAACCCTCGACACCACACTGATGGCCGCGTCCAACACGCGCATGGCGATCGTTCAGGTGATTTCCCGCCTCAGTGACAATGCCGGCCACGAGACACTGGTCAAACAGATCGTCACGGGCAAATAAGACTCAAGGATTGAGGCGCTGCAGCCAAGCGTTCAAATCCTGTATTTCGGTGCCACTGATGCTGTGACCGACGCCGGGGTAGGCATGAAATTCAGGCTTGAGTGACAGGCTCTGCAACAGGCTGTCGGCCTCGGTGCCGTCGATGTACGGCAAGCGTTTGTCTACCGTGCCATGACCGATGAAGATCGCCAGCTTCTGGCGTTTTTCATCCGGTTTGAGTTCGGATTTCAGCAGCGGCAGAATCCGCCCGCTCAGCGCCGCAATGCCGCCCACCGCCTCGGGCTGACGCAACGCCACCTCGTAGGACATGATCGCGCCCTGGCTGAAACCCACCAGGAACACCTTGTCGGGCTCAGTGTGATATTTCTTCGTCGCCTGTGCGATGAAATCCAGCAGCACCTGGCCGCTGGCCTTCAGATCATCGGTCTCACCGTTGTAGGCAGCGTTGCCCTTCTCGCGAAACCACTTGTAACTGCCCTCTTCCATCGTCATCGGTGCCCGCACGGACAGGAAGTTGTAGTGCGCCGGCAACTCATCCTTGATGTCGAACAGGTCCTGCTCGTTACTGCCGTAACCGTGGAGGAAAATCACCAGGGGCTGGTGGCGGGATTCGGGGTTAGCCTGCTCCAGGTACTTGAGCGGCAGATCGGTGTGCAGCGGGGTTTGAGCGTGGACGGTGGTGCTGGCCAGCAGCGTCAGCAGAGCGAGAAACTTCAACATAAGCCTTCCTTCACACGTGCAGGATTCGGGAGAGAGCCTAACACTGTGCGCACAGCAAGGGGATTTGTGGTGCTGCTGACTGATCGTTCCCACGCTCTGCGTGGGAATGTCTCCTCGGACGCTCCGCGTTCGGCTTTGGAAGGGACGCAGAGCGTCCCGGGCTGCATTCCCACGCAGAGCGTGGGAACGATCAAATCCTCAGTCGTTTACCAGTTTCCCAACCCGAATCGGCTCACGCCCCGCCACTTTCGCCTGCCACGTCCCCGGCTGCGTATACCGCCCGCGATCAATTGCAAACAACACGCCGCTGGTCCCGGCGCGCACGGTGGTCACGCGGTCACTCAGTGGATCAACCACCTCAAACAGCGCATCGCCCTTCTCCACCCACTCACCCGAATCACGCAGAAAACTCACCACTCCGTGATGCGGCGCGAACAGGTATTCGGTGCCTTCGAGCGGCATGCCTTCGCAGCACTCGCTCGGTGCCGCAGGCCACGTTCCGGTGATAAAACCTTGCTCGGCAAGGAACCCGAGAATCGCCTCGCAGTTGGCCTGGGCTTGATCGACCCGCGTATCGCCCATGCTGCCCAGTTCCAGCGTCGTCGCCAGGTTGGCCGGGGGAATCGCCGCCTCGGGGAAGGTCCGCGCCAGGCGCAACCACGGCGACGAGCAGGACTCGTCAAATGAACTGCCGCCGGAGTCTTCACAGAGCAACGCCACCCCGGCCTTCAGACGCGCGGCCAGGGATTGCCACTGCGGCCAGTGCTGCGGCAAGGCATACAGATGAATCGCCGCGTCGAAATCGCAATGCAGGTCCAGCGTGATGTCGGCGTCGCAAGCGTGGCGCAACAGCAAGCGGTGCATGGCCTCCAGTTGCGAGGCCGGTGCCGGCAAGTCGTCGAGGACCCGGCCCATGGTCTGGCGAATCAACGCGATGTTGGCCTGCGCATCTTTACCCAGCTGGTCGCCAATCAACGCGGCCACCGGGGCGCTGAGTTCGACGAAGGCGCGGTTGAAGTTCTTGCCGCTGCCCAGCTCGAAGCGGCCCATGTGGCTGCCTTGCAGGTGCTGGTCGAGGCCGATTGGATTGGCCACCGGCACCAGTTCGATCACGCCCTGCAACTGGCCCTGGGTTTCGAGTTCGGCCAAGCGCTTCTTCAGCTCCCAGGCCGTGCGCATGCCGGGCAATTCGTCAGCGTGCAGGCTGGCCTGGATGTAAACCTTGCGAGTGCCCGCGCCATAACGAAACACGCTGAGGGTGCGTTCGGTGCCCAGGTGGCTCCAGGGCAGAGGATGGTCGATGCGTTGCATGGGAACTCCGATATAAGGGGCACTGAGATCACCTGGAGCGAGCCTGCTCGCGAAGGCGGTGTGTCAGTCAACATAAATGCATCTGACCCACCGCTTTCGCGAGCAGGCTCGCTCCTACAAGGGATTTCATTTCAACAGAGAGTGCGCATAAAAAAAGTGGCAACCGCGTCAACGGTTGCCACTTTTTTGAACGGCGTGATTACTGGCCGTAAACGTCAAAGTCGAAATACTTGTCTTGCACTTGCTTGTACTTGCCGTTGGCGCGGATTTCAGTGATAGCTGTGTTGAATTTGTCTGCCAGCGCGGTATCGCCCTTGCGCACAGCAATACCGGCGCCGCCGCCGAAGTACTTGGCGTCTTCGTAGGTCGGGCCGACGAAAGCGAAGCCTTTACCGGCGTCGGTTTTCAGGAAACCGTCGTCCAGGTTGACCGAGTCGGCCAGCAGCGCGTCGACGCGACCGGACACCATGTCCAGGTTGGCTTCCTGCTGGGAGCCGTAACGTACCAGTTCAATCCCGGCCGGCACCAGCACTTCGGTGGCGAAGCGGTCGTGGGTACTGGCGCGCAGCACACCGACTTTCTTGCCCTTGAGTTCGGTCAGCGGGTCCTTGATGTCGGTGCCTGCCTTCATCACGAAACGGGCCGGGGTGTGGTAGTACTTGATGGTGAAATCGACGTTCTTCTTGCGATCGTCAGTGATGGTCATGGACGACAGGATCGCGTCGATTTTCTTCACTTTCAGTGCCGGGATCAGGCCATCGAATTCTTGCTCGACCCAGGTGCACTTCACTTTCATCTGCTCGCACAGTGCGTCGCCGATATCGACGTCGAAACCGGTGAGTTTACCGTCAGGGGTTTTCATCGAGAATGGCGGGTAACCGGCTTCGATACCGATGCGGATCGGCTTGGCGTCCTCGGCCACGGCGGTCAGGGACAACATCGACAGTGCCAGGGCACCAAACATCACTAGCTTCTTCATTTATAACTCCTGTGTGCGGAGGCTTTTATTGGCAGCTTTCGAATGACTTTCGGTCGGTAAAGATCGAAGTGGCCGGCAGTTTAGAGTGGCTTCAAATGGGCAAACTGTGTTTAAGCGACAAATACTTATAGAAAAGTGGCCGCCCTATTCAAAGCCCTTGAAGCGTGCGCCAAGGTGGTGCAAGGACTGTAGGACAAGCCCTTTTTCCAGACAATACCTACACGCAAAAACTACAGAGAGCACCGATGCCAACGTTGAATCTGATCCAGCATCATCCCGCCGAAGGTCCTGGCGCCATTGCCGATTGGGCAGAGTCCCGAGGGGTGACGCTGAACGTCTTTCGCGCCGACCTCGGCCAGTTACCGCCGGTGAGTGCAGCGCCCGTGATCGTGTTGGGCGGGCCTTATGAATCCAATGCCGGGCCGGCGTGGCTGGAAGCAGAACGACAGTGGCTGGCGGCAAGCCTGGGTCAGGGCGCGGCGGTGTTTGCGATTTGTCTGGGGGCACAGTTGCTGGCGTTGAGTCTGGGTGGGAAGGTGCGGCGGATGGATCGGACCGAAACCGGCTGGACCACCGTTACATTTAGCGATGGCCAGGCACTCAAGGTGCTGGAGTGGCACGAAGACGCGATCAACCTGCCGACCGATGCGCAATTGTTGGCCAGCAGTGATCAATGTGAGCAACAGATGTATCACGTGGGGCCGACGCGGCTGGGCCTGCAGTTTCATCCGGAGTGGGATGCGGAGTCGGTGGCGATGCTTAATGAACACTTCGCCGAGGAATCACCCCTGCCTCAGGGGCAACAGGACAGCGCCGCCCATGCAGCGGTGTTTGAGTGGTTGCAGGCGACGCTGGATCAGTGGTGGGCAGCGTCCTCAAGCGTTCGCTGAAAATTACGGATTGACGGGCTCCTGTGGTGAATGGGGCCTCTGTGGCAAAGGAGCTTTTGTGGTGAGGGGGCTTGTCGGACCGCCGCACCGCCCCGTTGGGTTGCGCAGCAGCCCCAAAATCTCGGCAGCGTCGAAGATTTTGGGAGCGCTTCGCACTCCAACGGGGCGGTGCGGCGGTCCGACAAGCCCCCTCGCCACAAAAGCTCCCTCGCCATAAATGTTCAGTTTTGTCCGAACGTCAGCATTCACAACCGATGGCCGTGGTGGCAGGCCGTTGCACCGCAACATTCAATTCCAACCCCTCATCCAGCCACCCGGTCACACCACCGATCATCTCCTTGACCGGGTAACCCAGCACCGCCAGTTTCAACGCCGCCTTGTGCACACCGTTACAGTGCGGCCCGGCGCAATAGACCACAAACAAGGTGGACGTCGGGTAGTGCGCCAGGCCCTCGGCGGTGAGCAGGCGTCCCGGAATGTTGATCGCGCCGGGCACGTGCCCGCGTTCGAACGCCAACGGTCCGCGCACATCCACCAGGACAAAATCCACCTCGCCGGCCTGTTGGCTGCTGTACACGTCGGAACAATCGGTTTCAAAGGTCAGACGGTTGCTGAAGTGCATCAGGGCAATGGCCGAAGGGGCTGCGGGAATGGCGCGAACCAGGCTGGTCATGGGCGGTACTCCAACGTCTTGAGTGGGTGTGAGAAGACTTTATCCGCCCGGCGCTTGCGGCTACAGTGGCGGACAAGACACTCACCGGGAACTTTCCGCCAAATGCAACCGAACCCTGGATTGGTCGCGATTCTGGCCTACGACGGCCTCTGTACATTCGAATTCGGCATCGCCGTGGAGATCTTCGGCCTGGCGCGGCCGGAGTTCGATTTTCCCTGGTATGAGCATCGTATCGTCGCCGTGGATCAAGGCCCGATGCGCGCCATGGGCGGCATTCAGGTGCTGGCCGATGGCGGCATGGAGCTACTCGAAGACGCCCGCACGATCATCATTCCCGGTTGGCGCGACCGCAACGCGCCGGTGCCGGAACACTTGCTCGCCGCCCTGCGCCAGGCCCATGCGCAGGGTGCGCGGTTGCTGTCGATCTGCTCCGGCGTGTTTGTGCTGGCGGCGACCGGCCTGCTGGACGGTCACGGCGCCACCACGCATTGGCGCTACGCCGCTGAGTTGGCCGAACGTTTTCCGAACATTCTGGTGGACCCTGACGTGCTCTATGTCGACTCCGGCCAGTTGATTACATCGGCCGGCAGTGCGGCGGGCATCGATGCGTGCCTGCACCTGGTAGCGCGGGATTTCGGGACGCAGGTGGCCAACTCGGTGGCGCGGCGCCTGGTCATGTCGCCGCAACGCACCGGCGGGCAGGCGCAGTTTATTCCTACGCCCGTCAGCCCGACGCCGCGCAGCGATTTGTCTCGTGTCATGCAGTGGGCGCGGGAGCGCTTGCATGAACCGCTGGAAGTTCGCGAACTGGCGAGCGAGGCGGCCATGAGTGAACGGACCTTTCTGCGCCGGTTTACCGAGGCCACCGGCATGCCGCCCAAGGCGTGGTTGCAGCATGAGCGGCTGGCGCGGGCGAGGGAGTTGCTGGAGAGCACCAATCAAAACACCGATCAGATTGCCGAGCTGTGCGGGTACCGGTCGGTGGAGAGTTTTCGGGTGGCGTTTCGTGGGGTGGTGGGTGTGCCGCCGTCGGTGTATCGGGAGCGGTTTGGGCGTGGGTTAAAGGCGATGACTTGAGGTGCGCTTGAGGGCCTCTTCGCGGGCAAGCCTCGCTCCTACCAGGGCAACGCGATACCCGTAGGAGCGAGGCTTGCCCGCGAAGGCGTCAGCCCAAGCACCGCTTACCTCAAGGCTTGCGCAACAGGTAGGTATCCATAATCCACCCATTCGCCACTCGCGCCGCCTTGCGCACTCGCTCGATCTCATCCGCCACATCCTTGAGCTTGCCGCTGATCAAAATCTCATCCGGCGTCCCCAGATAAGCCCCCCAGTAAATCTCCGTCTCCTGATCCGCCACCTGATGGTAGGAATCCTCGGCATCGAGCATCACCACCAGGCTATCGGCATCGCTCACCTGCCCCGCCGCCAGCCGTCGGCCGGTGGTGATTTCAATCGAGCGGCCAATGCGATTCAGCGGCACTTTATGCTGCGCCGCCAGCGCCTGAACGCTGGTGATGCCGGGGATCACGTCATACTCGAACGCACAGCGGCCCGAGGCCAGGATCGCCTGCAAAATCCGCAGGGTGCTGTCGTACAGCGCCGGATCGCCCCACACCAGAAAACCGCCGCACTGGTCGTCGGACAGTTCCTCATTGATCAGCCGCTCGAAGGTCTGCTGCTTGGCGAGGTTCAGATCTTCGATGCTGGTCTTGTAGTCCACTTCCCCGCGCTCGCGCTCCGGGCTGTGGGCCTCGACGAAATGGTAGTCATGATCGGTGATGTAGCGTTCGCAGATCTCACGGCGCAGGTCGATCAATTTGTCTTTGCTCTGGCCCTTGTCCATCAGGAAAAACACGTCGACGAGGTTCAGTGCCTTCACGGCCTGCATCGTGATGTAGTCGGGGTTGCCGGCGCCGATGCCGATGACCAGCAGCTTTTTCATCAAATGTCTCCTTCAAGCAAACGCAGGCGCCAGCGGCCGGTGAACCGTAACTCGATGGCCGACAACGGTTCGACGTCAATCAGGTTGAACGCCTTGGCCTGCAACACCTGCGTCAGTGCCGCGCGAATGACAAAGGGATGGGTGATGGCAAGGATAGGCCCCGGTGTGGCCTCAAGGGACTTGAGCCATTGCGCCACGCGCTCAGCGAGCTGCGCGACCGACTCACCGCCATGGGGCGCCGAGGTCGGATCGTCGAACCAGGCCTGCAGCGCCTCGGGCTCGGACTTTTGCAGGTCATTGATCCGTATCCCGCTCCACCGTCCGAAGTCGCAATCCCTCAGCGCCGGGACGATTTCAACATTATTGCCAAACAACTCGGCCGTCTGCTGCGTGCGCAACTCCGGCCCGCAGAGCAGGCGTGGCGCCCCCTCGAACTGGCTGCTGCGCGAACCCTTCGCCGACTCCTCATAACATTCCAATGGCTCATTCATAGGCAAACTCGCCAATTTTTGTGCGACGGTTCGCGCATGGCACATCAGGGTCAAACGGGTTGCCTGCACGGTTTATCACCCTGTCGATGAAATGGAAGACGGCACGATGCCGTCGATAATGACGCAATTGTGCCGCAAGAACCGCAATCCAGGGCGTTTCCTTTGAACCAGCTACCACGGGGACACAACTCAACCAACCAATGAATTTAGGTAATCTCTGACACCCTTGCGGGCGATGGACTACAACGCCAGTCGACTTCCGTGTAGCCCTCAGCGCACGGGCTTTTCGCCCCATTTCAGGGCCTGGAAAAACCACGGAAAAATTCACTAGACATGTAGCGTGCGCTACATAAATACTGTTTTAGCAATTTATGAAACAAAATCGACACACCCATCCAGCAGGAGCCCGGATGCCCTCTCTCAGAGACCTGATCACCGATCCCGGCCTGGACCTTACGCCGGCGGAACGCAAAGTCATCCGTGCCTTATTGGACCAGTACCCACGTAACGGGCTGGGGCCGATGTCACGTTTGGCCGAACATGCCGGTGTCAGCGACCCCACCATTGTGCGGCTGGTGAAAAAACTGGGTTTCAGCGGTTACGCCGATTTCCAGGATGCCTTGCTCAGCGACATGGACCACCGCCTGCGGTCCCCCAGTGCCTTGTTACAGCTTCGTTCTCATCTGCAGAAGGGCGACGCCTGGAGCCATTACCTGGCGGACAGCCACCGGGCGCTGGTGGATACCCATGCGCTGACACAACCCGAAGACGTGCGGATTCTGGTCGAATGGCTGCTCGAAACACGCCACCAGGTTCACTGCTTTGGTGGGCGCTTCAGCAGTTTCCTCGCCAGTTATCTGCTCAACCATTTGCGCCTGCTGCGTCCGGGCTGTTTCGCCCTGGAAGACAACGCGCAACTGCCCGACCGGCTGTTCGACGTGCAGCGCCAGGACGTGGTGCTGGTGTTCGACTATCGCCGCTACCAGTCACAGGCCCTGCGCGTAGCCAATGCGGCAAAAAACCGATACGCCCGCGTGGTGTTGTTCACTGATATCTATGCTTCACCGCTGCGGGAAATGGCCGACCTGATTATCAGTGCGCCGGTGGAATCGGTGTCGGCCTTCGACTCCATGGTGCCGGCGCTGGCCCAGGTCGAGGCGCTGATCGCCTGCCTGACCCTGCGCAGCCCGGAGCTGGCCGATCGCCTGGAAGGCATCGATGCCCTGCGGACCGACTTCGACACCCACCTGCTGGAGGATAAATAAGGATGTTCACGCTCCCCCACCACTCGCCCCGGGACCTGCCGTTCACTGCCGATCACACCGCGCTGTTGCTGGTGGACATGCAGCGGGCCTGGCTCGAACCGCAGTTCGACCCGCACCTCAACGGACCGGACGGCGAATACTTCCTGACCCGCACCCACATGCAGGTGGTGCCCAATCAACGCCGGTTGCTCAGTGCCTTTCGCAGCGCAGGGCAAAACGTACTGCACACGATTATCGAAAGCCTGACCGCCGACGGCCGCGACCGCTCGCTGGACCACAAGCTCTCGGACATGCACTTGCCCAAAGGCAGCGCATCGGCGCAGATCATCGACGACCTGACGCCAACGGAAAACGAAATCGTCCTGCCCAAGACCTCCTCCGGGGTCTTCAACTCCACCAACATCGACTACGTACTGCGCAACCTTGAAACCCGGCACCTGATCATCGCTGGCATCGTCACCGACCAGTGCGTGGACATGGCCGTGCGTGACGCCGCCGACCGTGGCTACCTGGTGACGCTGGTGGAGGATGCCTGTGCGACCTACACGCCGGAGCGTCATCAAGCCTGCCTGAATGCGATCAAGGGTTACTGCTGGATCACCGACACCCAGACCGTGCTCGGCCGGTTGCAGGAGATGCAAGCATGAACGAACGCCTGTCGCCGCTGCCCATGACCACCCTCGTCACCACCGACCTGATCGGTGTGACGCGTGGCCGCTCGTTCCCGACGGACGAGCTTGAACACTATCTGACGACGGGCTGCGGCTGGGTGCCGGCCAACAGCGCCCTGACCCCGCAAGACATCATCGCCTCCACCAACCCGTGGGGCGCGTATGGCGATTTACGGCTGATTCCCGACCTGAGCAGCCGGGTGACGGTCAGCAATGGCCCGGATTCCACGGCCCCGGCGCTGGACTTCATCCACAGCGACATTCACGAAACCGATGGCCGCCCGTGGGGCGCCTGCCCACGCACGTTGCTGCGCAATGAAGTGGAGCGGTATCGCGCCGAACTGGGCCTGCAGGTCAACGCCGCGTTCGAACATGAATTCAACCTGCGCAGCGGCGCGGCCGATCAACGGGCGTTCTCCCTTGAGGCCCAGCGTCAGGGCGCCGAGTTCGGTGGCTGGCTGCTCAGCGCCTTGCGCGCCGGTGGCGTCGAACCGGAAATGTTCCTACCCGAATACGGCAAGCATCAATACGAAATCACCTGCCGCCCCGCCTTCGGTGTCGCGGCGGCGGACCGTGCGGTGAACGTGCGCGAGATCACTCGCGAGATCGCCCGGCAGATGGGCCTGGGCGTGAGCTTCGCGCCGAAGACGTCCGAGCATGCCGTGTGCAACGGCGTCCATTTGCATGTCAGCCTGCTGGATCTGGACGGCCAACCGGCGATGTACGACGCCGGCACGATCAATGGCCTGTCCACCCTCGGCCAGCACTGGGCCGCCGGCATCCTGCATTACTTGCCGGCACTCTGCGCGTTTACCGCACCGACACCGGTGTCCTACGAGCGTTTGCAGCCGCATCACTGGAGCGCTTCCTACGCTTGCCTCGGCCAGCGCAACCGCGAAGCGGCGTTGCGGATCTGCCCGACGGTGAGCCTGGGCGGCAAATCGGTGGCGGCGCAATACAACCTGGAATTTCGCGCCATGGACGCCACGGCGTCGCCGCACCTGGCCATGGCCGCACTGCTGATCGCCGGTCGCCTGGGCATCGAGCAACGCCTGGCCTTGAACGCGATCACCGATGAAATCCCCGATTCACTGAACGAAGAACAACGCCAGGCCCGCGGCATCGTCGCCCTGCCCGCGTCACTTGCCGAGGCGCTCGAGTGCCTGCGCAACAGCGAGGCGCTGCTCGAAGCCATGCCGAGCGCGTTGATGGACACCTGGTTCGCCCTTAAAACCGAGGAGTTGACGCTGACGGAACAGCTGTCGCCCGCCGAACGCTGTGAGCACTATGCACGCCTGTACTGAATCCGCTGAACTCGGTCTTTTTACCGAGCCCGCGTACACCCTGAGCCGCGAAGACTCGGCGCACCCGTTGATTCTGGTGTGCGAACACGCCAGCCGTTTCATCCCGCCCGGGTTGAATGACCTGGGCTTGAGTCATGACGCGGCCCGCGAACATATCGCCTGGGACATTGGCGCGTTGGCGCTGGCGCAAGGTTTGTCCCATGCACTGGGAGCGACGTTGCTGGCGGCCAATTACTCACGGCTATTGATTGACCTCAACCGCCCGCGTCATGCCCCGGACAGCATCCCGCCGCAGAGCGAGATTTATCAGATACCGGGTAATCGGGATCTGGACGAGGCCACCCGCGAGTACCGCCGCGAATGCCTGTTCAAACCGTTTCATGCGCGGCTGCAAACCTTGATCGACCAGCGTGTCACACAAGGGCGGCCGGTCCGGGTGGTCGGCATTCACAGCTTCACCCCGGTTTACCACGGCCAGCCGCGCGCGCTGGAAGTCGGCGTGCTGTTTGGCGAAGCCAAGGGCTACGCCCAACGATTGATTGACGGGTTGAGCCAGCACCCCTTGAAGGTCGCCGGTAATGAGCCGTACAAAATCAACCCGCTGGGCGACATGACCGTGCCGGTGCACGGTGATGCACGAGGACTGGAATCGGTGTTGATCGAGGTGCGCAACGATCTGCTGCGCACCCCTGAAGAAGTCAGTCGCTGGACCGCTTACCTGGCACCGCTGTTGTAAGAAATCGCGTCAAACCCGCAGCGTGCAGCTGCTTTCATCCCAAGGAGTAGAGCTTCATGGAAATAGAAGAATTCGGCTACAAGCAAGAGTTGAAACGTAGCCTGTCGCTGACCGACCTGGTGGTGTACGGGATGATCTTCATGATCCCCATCGCCCCGTTCGGTGTGTACGGTTACGTCAACGCCGAAGCGCCCGGGATGGTGCCGCTGGCCTACATCATCGGCATGGTCGCGATGCTGTTCACCGCCCTGAGTTACGGCAGCATGGCGCGGGCCTTTCCGATTGCGGGCTCGGTGTATTCCTACGCGCAACGCGGCCTCAACCCGCATGTCGGGTTTATCGCCGGCTGGCTGATGCTGCTCGATTACCTGCTGATTCCACCGCTGCTCTACGTGTACGCGGCCATGGCGCTGAATCACCTTTACCCGGACATTCCCAAGGTCGGTTTCATCCTGGCGTTTCTGGTCAGCGCGACTTTCGTCAACCTGCGGGGCATCACCTTCACCGCCCGCATGAACATTGTCTTTCTGCTAGCGCAACTGGTGGTGCTGGGGATCTTCCTGTTCTACGCCTGGAATGCGCTGCACAGCGGCGGCGGCAACGGTCAGCTGACCCTGGCGCCGTTATACAACCCCGACACCTTCAATTTCGCCCTGCTGATGCAAGCCGTGTCGATTGCGGTGCTGTCCTTCCTGGGTTTCGATGCGATCTCCACCCTCGCCGAAGAAATCAAGGGCGACCCGGGCCGCAGCGTTGGCAAGGCAGCGTTGATCACGCTGGTGGTGATGGGCGTGATCTTCGTCGTGCAAACCTGGATTGCCACTGACCTGGCGGCTGGCATGGGCTTCACTTCCGCCGACACCGCGTTCTATGAAATCGCCGAAATTGCTGCCGGCAGCTGGCTGGCCACACTGACTGGCGTGGCCACGGCCCTGGCCTGGGGCGTGGCGGTTGCCATCACGTCACAAGCGGCGGTATCGCGCCTGCTGTTCGGCATGGCCCGGGACGGCAAATTGCCGAAAGTGCTGGCCAAGGTTCACCCGAAACACAACACCCCGTACCTGAGCATCTATCTGGTGGCCGTGCTGTCGCTGGTGATCTGCTACCTGTTCATCAACTCGGTGGACACCCTCACCTCGCTGGTGAACTTCGGCGCGCTGAGCGGTTTCATGTTGCTGCACCTGACCGTCATCAATTACTACTGGCGTCGGCAGAAGTCCGGCCAGGTGATCCGTCACCTGGTTTGCCCGGTGATCGGCTTCATCATCGTCGCGGCCATCATGTACAACATGGGCGTCGATGCACAAAAACTCGGCCTGATCTGGATTGCCTTGGGCCTGGTGTATCTGTTTTTTCTCAACAAGCTGGGCGCCAGCACGGCGTTGCCCGACCCGAGCAACGGCTGACAAGAAAAAGAGCGGCGTCTGACAAGAAATCAGGCGACCGCCGATTTAATGCGTGGAAACCGACAGTGATAGTCAGGTTCGGCACACATCACCGAACCCTTTGATACAGGAGTACATCCATGCTGGTCTTACGCCCAGTCGAGTTAACCGACCTGCCCCAGTTACAGCAACTGGCGCGCGACAGCCTGGTCGGTGTCACGTCCTTGCCGGACGACACTGAACGCCTGCGCTTGAGGATTCTTGACTCCGGCGCCTCGTTCGACAAAGACGTGGAGGTTCATGGCCCGGAGAACTATTTCTTCGTGCTGGAGGATCTCGCGGCCCGGCGTCTGGTGGGGTGCTCGGAAATCCTTGCCACCGCCGGCTTCAACGAACCGTTCTACAGTTTGCGCAACCGTCACTTCACAAGCGCCTCGCGGGAGCTGAACATCGAACACGGCGTACCGGCGTTGTCGTTGTGCCAGGACCTCAGCGGCCACACCTTGCTGCGGGGCTTTCATATCGACACGGCGCTGGTGCGCACACCGTTTTCGGAGTTGCTGTCCCGGGCGCGCCTGTTGTTCATTGCCGCCCATTCGCAGCGCTTTGCCGAAGCGGTGATCACCGAGATCGTCGGTTTCAGCAGCGATGAAGGGCAATCACCGTTCTGGGATGCGCTGGGCAAGCATTTCTTCGACCTGCCCTACGCCGAGGCCGAGCGGCTCTGCGGTCTGGAGAGCCGGACCTTCCTCGCCGAACTGATGCCGCAATACCCGATCTACGTGCCGATGCTGCCCCAGGCGGCACAGGATTGCATCGGCCGGATCCACCCCGATGGCCAGGAGGCCTTCGATATTCTTGAGCGCGAGGGGTTTGAAACCAACAGCTACATCGACTTGTTCGACGGTGGCCCGACGCTGTATGCGCGCACCTCGAACATTCTCTCCATCGCCCAAAGCCAGACCGGCACGGCGCAACGGGCTTCGCTGATCGATGCGCGTGGCCGTTACCTGGTGAGCAACGATTCGCTGAAGGAGTATCGCGCCATCGTCGCCGAGCTGAATGTCCAGGCCGGGAAACCGGTGGGGTTGAGCGCCGATATGTGTGCCGCCCTGAATGTCACCGATGGCAGCCCGATCCGGCTGATTGCCCTGTGAGCAGCACCCGGCCCCGTGCCCAACGACAGCGCCCGAACTGGCGCGAAGAAGGAGCTGCATCATGATAGTCCGCCCGGTTCACATCACCGACCTGCCCGCCTTGATGGATCTGGTGCAGCAGGCCGGCCCCGGTTTTACCACCCTGCCGGCCAACGAAGAACGCCTGGTGCACCGGGTGCGCTGGGCCCAACGGACCTTCGCCGAGCAGGTCGAGCGTGCGGATGCCGATTACTTGTTCGTGCTGGAAGATGACGACCAGCAAGTGGTCGGCATCAGTGCGTTGGCCGGCGCCGTCGGCCTGCGTGAACCCTGGTACAACTACCGGCTCGGGCTGACGGTCAGTTCATCGCCGGACCTGGGGATTCAGCGGCAGATTCCGACGCTGTTTCTGAATAATGAAATGACCGGCCAATCGGAAATCTGCTCGCTGTTTCTGCGACCCGATCAACGCCACGGCAGCAACGGTCGGTTGCTGTCCTTGGGGCGTCTGCTGTTCGTGGCCGAGTTCCCGCACCTGTTCGGCGACAAACTCATCGCCGAACTGCGCGGCAGCGCCGATGAACACGGCTGTTCACCGTTCTGGGACAGCCTGGGCCGGCACTTCTTCAAGATGGATTTCAGCCACGCCGATCACCTGTCGGGGCTGGGCAGCAAATCGTTCATCGCCGAACTGATGCCACGCCAGCCGCTCTACACGTGCCTGCTCACCGAACAGGCCCAGGCCGTCATCGGCAAGGCGCATCCAAACACCGAACCGGCACTGAAGATCCTCAAGGCCGAAGGTTTTGTGCATCAGGGCTACATCGACATCTTCGACGCCGGACCGGTGATCGAAGCACCGATCGCGAAAATCCGCACCGTGCGCGACAGCCAGCCGCTGGTTTTGGCCATCGGCACGCCTGACGAGCAGGCCCCGGTGTGGCTGATCCACAACCGCCGCCTGGAAAACTGCCGTATCACCACCGCTCAGGGCCGGTTGGTGGGCAACAGCCTGATCGTCGACCGACTCACGGCCAAACGCCTGCAACTGCAACCGGGGAATTCGGTGCGAGCAGTGCCGCTGGCCAATCGGCAGCAGCACGCTGTCGCGGCTTGATCAGATCCTGAATCCTCCCCACCTCTACAGAGGGTTTACCTGTGGCGAGGGGGTTTACCCCCGTTGGGCTGCGTAGCGGCCCCAAAACCTGCCACCCTATATTTCCAGACACACCGCGCCCATCGTTTTACGACTGCTGCGCAGCCGAACGGGGGCAAGCCCCCTCGCCACAGGAACAGCGTCATCCTCTCAGTGCAAAATTCGTCATCATCTTCCCCTCGTCCGCGTGATAGCCTTTTGTTCCTTCGGCGTTGACACCTTTGCTCAAGCCTTTCCATTCCTTTGTATTGGTGGAACTCATATGTCCAGGCTTTCTCATCAAGATTTGCGCCGTAACTTCCGCGAGCTGTTTGCTTCCAACGCCTGCTATCACACGGCGTCGGTCTTCGACCCGATGTCGGCCCGCATTGCCGCTGACCTCGGTTTTGAAGTGGGAATCCTGGGTGGCTCGGTCGCGTCGTTGCAGGTGCTGGGCGCCCCCGACTTTGCCTTGATCACCCTCAGCGAGTTCGCCGAACAGGCCACGCGCATCGGCCGTGTCGCTCAATTACCGGTCATCGCCGACGCCGACCACGGCTACGGCAACGCGCTCAACGTGATGCGCACCATCGTCGAACTGGAACGCGCCGGTATCGCCGCCCTGACCATCGAAGACACCCTGCTGCCGGCGCAATTCGGCCGCAAATCCACCGACCTGATCGGCGTGGCGGAAGGCGTCGGCAAGATTCGCGCGGCACTGGAAGCCCGGGTCGACTCGGAAATGGCGATCATCGCGCGCACCAACGCCGGGATCCTGCCGATCCAGGAAATCATCAGCCGCACCAAGCAATACCAACAAGCCGGGGCGGACGGGATCTGCATGGTCGGCGTGCGGGACTTCGATCACCTCGAACAGATTGCCGAACACCTGAGCGTGCCACTGATGCTCGTCACCTACGGCAACCCGTTGCTGCGTGACGACAAACGCCTGGCCGAACTGGGCGTGCGGGTGACCATTGATGGTCATGGCGCGTACTTCGCGGCGATCAAGGCGACGTATGACAGCTTGCGTGAGCAACGGCAGATCTTTACCCAGGCGTCGGATTTGAGTGCTACCGAGCTGACTCATACGTATACGCAGCCTGAGGAATACATCCGTTGGGCGGAAGAGTTTATGAGTGTGAAGGAATAACCGTTCAGCAGATGTTGTTGTAGTGACTGCAATGTCACACCGCTACTGTTTGATCGTTCCCACGCTCTGCGTGGGAATGCAGCCCGGGACGCTCTGCGTCCCCTCCAAAACCGAACGCGGAGCGTCCGTTGAGGCATTCCCACGCAGAGCGTGGGAACGATCAGCGGGGGTGAATCAGTGCTTGGTCAACTCCATAATCATCCGCGACAGCAGGTAAATCCGCGGCGCCACGCTTTCTACCTCCGCGTACTCTTCAGGGGTATGAATATTGCCGCCAACAATCCCGAATCCATCCAGCGTCGGCGTGCCCACACCGGCCGAGAGGCTGGCATCCGCCGCTCCGCCGCTGCCTTCTTCTGTCAACTTGCGCCCGATCTCGCCGTAAATTCCCTGCGCCATGGCCATCAGCCGATCCGATTCCGCCGTCTGCGGCATCGGCGGCAAACCGCGCTGTAGTGTGGTGGTGACTTCGGTGTCCGGAATCAGCTTGTCCTTGGACACCCGCGCCAGGTCCTTCTCGATCCGGTCGAACTCTTCCGGCACCGCTGCCCGCACGTCAGCCTTGGCCGTGGCCTGGTCCGGAATCACGTTGGTGCGGTCGCCCGACTTGATCACGGTAAAGTTGATGGTGGTTTTTTTCTCGGCGTCGCCCAGTTTGCCGAGCTGCAGAATCTGGTGCGCCGCCTCCATCGCCGCGTTGCGTCCCAGCTCCGGTGCAACACCGGCATGCGCGGCTTTGCCTTTGACTTCCACCACCGCCGTCGCGCTGCCTTTGCGCCACACCACCAGGCCATCCGCCGGGCGGCCCGGTTCGAGGTTGAGGGTCACGTCGTGGGCCTTGGCGGTTTTCTTGATCAGGTCGGTGGCGATGTCCGAGCCGGTCTCTTCGCTGGCGTCGAGCAGAAAGGTGATTTGCGCGTAGTCCTTGAAGTCGAGGTTCTTCAGCACTTTCAGCGCGTAGATCCCGGCGACGATGCCGCCCTTGTCGTCCATCACGCCCGGCCCGTAGGCGCGACCGTCCTTGATGTGGAACGGGCGTTCGGCGGCCGAGCCTTCCTTGAACACCGTGTCCATGTGCGCCATCAGCAGGATTTTCGCCTTGCCGGTGCCTTTGAGGGTCGCGATCACGTGGCTGCTTTTGTCCGGTGTGTTGGGCACCAGTTCGATGGTGGCGCCGAGTTTTTTCAGCTCGTCGATGGCGATGTCGCGCACTTGTGTCAGGCCGGGTTCATAGCCGGAACCGGAGTCGATGTTCACCAGCCGCTCCAACAGTTTCAGGGCTTCACCCTTGTACTGCTCGGAATCGGCGAGGACTTGTTTGTGGGGTTCGGCGAAGGCTGCAGGGGAGAATGTACTGAGGGCGAGGGTCAGGCCAAGGCTGGTGGCCAGCAGGGAACGAGGGAGATTGAGCGTCATGAATCGATCCTTGTTTCGTGTCGGGGAACCGAAACCCTACCTCACCGAGCCGCTTGGCTCTATGCCCAATGCGACACCAACCGACCTGACACACCACCCCTCCCCTGTGGGAGCGGGCCCTTGTGGCGAGGGGATTTATCCCCGTTGGGCTGCGAAGCGGCCCCAGATCTACCATCGCGTTTTTTCAGGCATACCGCGTTCAGCGATTTACGACTGCTTCGCAGCCGAACGGGGATAAATCCCCTCGCCACAAGGGCCCGCTCCCACAGGGGGACGTGTGTGGGCCCTCAGACCGGGTCGAGCAATTCGTGCTGGGGTTTGCCGTCTATGCGGCAGATAACGCGGTTGCGGCCGGTGGTCTTGGCTTCGTAGAGCGCCTGGTCGGCGTCATTGAGCCACAGGGTGGCGTCGGTGTGTGACGGGTCGAACGCCGCCAGGCCAATGCTCAAGCTGACTTTCAGCGCCGGGTTCTGCTCGTAGCCCAGGGTCGCGAAGCGATCACGCAAGGCGTCCATGGCAGCCGCTGCGCTATCGAGGGGCAAGTCCGGGAGGAGCACGCAGAACTCGTCACCGCCATAGCGCCCCGCCACATCGGTCGCCCGCAGGTTCTGCTTGAGCATTTTGCTCAGTTGCCGCAGCACGATGTCCCCGGCGACGTGGCCGTAGGTGTCATTGATGGTTTTGAAATGGTCGATGTCGATCAACGCAATCGCACCGCCCTGCTGCTGGCGTTGGCAACGCTGGAATTCAACTTCCAGCTGGTCCTTCCAGGCGCCATGGTTCAGCAGGCCGGTGAGGCTGTCGGTACGGCTCAGGGCCAGCAGTTCGCGTTTTTGGCGGCCCAGGGTGGTGGCCTGTTGAAAGCAGATCCAGCCCAGCGCCAGTGGATACAGGACCAGCAGGGGCAGACAGGCGTACAGCTGCAACGGGCTGGTTTGCGTGACAAAAGCCGGTGTGAATACCAGCAGGCCGACACCGATCCCGAGAATCTGCGCGACCGTGCCCACCAGCAGGAACCGCAAACCACCGATCGCCACGTTGTTCATGGCCATCATGGACAGCGTCGCCGCGCTCGGCAGCGGATTGAACTGCATCGCAGCGACCCAGAAACCGCCGAGAAAGGCGTCGACCAGGATGTTGCGATGCTCGGCGTGAAAGGGCACCTTCGCCCGACGCGCCCATTGATAGGCAACATGCGGCCAGAGCACGCCATTGACCAGCATCAGCACCCAGACCCACGGCGCCGGGTTGAGTGGATACATCGCCGCGCCTACGCACAACAGGCCCAGGGCCAAGCCCAGGGTTCGCGATGTATAGAGCCTTCTGGCCAGTGAAAGCCCTTTTCCTCCCGTTTTTCCCATAAGGGCCTCTGCGTCACAGAACGGAACCTGACCACACAAGGGTTGCGGGTGTGCTGGGAGTCTATCAGGGCGAAGTTAAATAGCCATCACCGGCGGGCGCGCGGTTCCGTAGGAGCGAGGCTTGCCCGCGAATGGGACACCGTGGTGCATAAGGCGGACCGCGTCATCGTTCTTCGCGAGCAAGCTTCGCTCCTACAAGTTATGTGGCCGATGTTTGGGCTATACATGAAGGGAGAATCAGATAATCGATAAAAAAGGAGGCCCATGCAGACCTTTCAGGTGTTGATCATCGGCAGCGGTTTTGGCGGTCAGTGCGCGGCGATCAATTTGCTCAAGGCAGGCATCGACGATTTTCGCCTGCTGGAACGACGGGACTTTTTTGGCGGCACCTGGTGCCAGAACACCTACCCCGGCGCGGCCGTCGATGTGCCCTCGCCGCTCTACTCACTGTCTTTCGCCCCCTACCGCTGGACGCAAATGTTCGCCGATCAGGCTGAACTGCACCACTACACCCAGTACGTGGTGGAGCACTTCGGCCTGCGGGACAAGGTCGAACTGCAAGCCAATGTCGAGCGCATCGAATGGGACGCCGACGGCCAGCGCTGGGCGGTGCACACCGGCGCCAAAGGCACGTTTTACGCGCAGTTCCTGATCAACGCCACGGGGCCGCTGAGCCAACCCGTCGTCCCACACTTCGAAGGCCAGGAACGCTTTCAGGGAAAGACTTTTCATACAAACAACTGGGATCACTCCTTCGACTATCACCACAAACGTGTCGCCATCGTCGGCAGCGGCGCCAGTGCGGCGCAGGTGATTCCCGCCATTGCCCCCGACGTCGAGCACCTGCATGTGTTCCAGCGCACGCCGCATTGGGTATTGCCCCGGGCCGACCGCACCTTCGGGCCTTTCCAGCGTTGGCTGCTGGGCCTCAAACCGGCGTACAAGCTGCTGCGCTGGATGCTCTACTGGCAGTTCGAAACCCGGGTGATTGCCTTCAAATACTCGAAGCCGGCGATCCGCATGGTCCAGCACCACGCCCTGCGCTTCCTCAAACGCCAGGTGCCCGACCCGGAATTACGCCGCAAACTGACACCGGACTTCACCATCGGCTGCAAGCGCGTGATTGTCTCAAGCACCCTTTACCCGGCGCTCGGCCGCCGCAACGTGACGCTGCACAGCCGCGAGCAAGGCATCGCGTCCATCGACGAAACCGGCATCGTCACCCAGGACGGTCAGCACATCGACCTGGACCTGATCGTCTGGTCCACCGGGTACGACGCCACCGACGGGGTGATTTCCTACCCGGTCACCGGCAAAAACGGCACCCGGCTCAAAGACGTCTGGGCCCAGTACCCGCGGGCTTATCTGGGCACCAGCCTGCCGGACTTTCCCAACCTGTTTATCGTCACCGGGCCCAACACCGGCATCGGCCACACCTCGGCGCTGTTCATCATCGAATCCCAGATGAATTACATCCTCGACTGCATTCGCACGCTCAAAGAACAGGGTTTGCGCAGCATCGAAGTACGCCCCGAGGCAGAACGTACCTACACTGAGATGATCCACCGCGAAATGGAGCGCACCGTCTGGAAGTCCGGGGGCTGCCACAGTTGGTATCAAAGCAGGAGCGGTCATGTGATCGCCATGTTTCCGGGGTTTAGTTTCAGCTATCACCGGTTGACCCGGGCACTGAAACCCGCTGACCACATTTTGTCCTGATCACGTAAAAGGAAGATGCCTGATGCTTGTGTTGGTTGCCGTTATCGCGGTTTTCGTGGCCTGGAGCTGGCTGAGCTACCCCGCCATCGGTCACTGGCTCTATGACCTGAATATGGCCCTGGAAGCCAAGCTGTATCGGCTGCACAAAATCGTCGTACCGATTACGGAAATGACCGTCTCGACCTGGCAAGGCGGGCCATATGAAGCGTCCAGCAGTGTGTTGATGCTGCACGGCTACAGCGCCGACAAGAACGTCTGGCTGCGCTTCGCCCGGCACTTTGTCGGCAACTATCGGGTGATCATTCCCGACATCGCCGGTCACGGCGAAACCGGGTTCAAGGCCGGTGGCGGCTACGACATCCCGCTGCAGGCCAAACGGATGATCCAGTTGCTAGACGTTTGCGGAGTCGAAAAAGTCCATGTGATCGGCAACTCGATGGGCGGCTACATCGCGGCGTGGCTGGCGGCGACGTACCCGGACCGGATCGCCTCCGTCGCCCTGATCGATCCGGCCGGCGTCACCGCCCCCGAGGCCAGTGACCTGGAGCGGCATCTGGCCAAGGGGCACAACCCGTTTTTGATTCATTCACGGGAAGAATTCCGGCGCTTCTACGCCATGACCATGGCCGAACCACCGTGGGTACCCGGCGTGGTGCTGGACGCCATCGCGCAGCGTTATGAACAGAGTCGCGATGAGCTGGAAGAAATCTTCAACGACTTCCGTGCCAGCCCGCCGATGGAACCGAAACTGCCCGACATCAAGTGCCCGGCGCTGTTGCTGTGGGGGCACAAGGATCGCTTGATCGATGTCAGCAGCGTGGCCGTCTGGAGTAAAGGCATTGCTGATTTGCGCGTGGACATCTGGGACCACATCGGCCATATGCCGATGGTCGAACAACCGGCCAATACCGCGCGGTTGTATGGGGAGTTCCTGGGGTCGTTGCGCTCGGAAAGCCGTTCACACCTGTAATCCCTAGCCCCATATAGCTGCCCTGTGGCGAGGGGGCTTGCCCCCGTTCGGCTGCGAAGCAGTCGCAAAACCTGAACGCAGGGTCTATCTGATGCACCGCGTTGTTGAATTCACGACTGCTTCGCAGCCGAACGGGGGCAAGCCCCCTCGCCACAAGGTGGCATCTACAGGCAGTTGTGAATGCAGTCCTTGGCAGAATGAAGTCCGTAAGATTCTTCGTTTGTCGGCGTTGCAGAAGGCTGCGATCTTTTCCCACATCCTTCACGTCACCCGCGCCAGGAATTTTTTTCATGAGCCACCCAAGCTTCGTCAGCCCTGAACTGATCCGCCAACGCTTCTCCAAAGCGATGTCCGACATGTACCGCGAAGAAGTCCCGCTGTACGGCGCGCTGATGAAGCTGGTGGAGCAGACCAACCGTCACGTGCTGGACAGCGATCCGCAGGTGGCCCGCCAGCTGGACAGCACCGGCGAAATCGAGCGGCTGGACCTGGAGCGTCACGGCGCAATTCGCGTCGGCACCGCTGAGGAACTGGCCACCCTCGCCCGACTGTTCGCGGTCATGGGCATGCAACCCGTCGGCTATTACGACCTGACCCCGGCCGGCGTACCGGTTCACTCCACCGCGTTCCGCGCCGTGCACGAAGCCGCCTTGCAAGTCAGCCCGTTCCGGGTGTTCACCTCCCTGCTGCGCCTGGAACTGATCGAAGACCTGGAACTGCGAGCCTTCGCCCAGTCGGTGCTGGATAAACGCCAGATCTTCACCCCGGCAGCCCTTGCCCTGATCCAGCGCGCCGAAACCGCGGGCGGTCTGACCGAACAAGAGGCCCAGGACTTCGTCGAACAGGCACTGGAAACCTTCCGCTGGCACCACAGCGCCACCGTCACCGCCGAGCAGTACCAGAAACTCAGCGCACAGCATCGACTGATCGCCGACGTGGTGGCATTCAAAGGCCCGCACATCAATCACCTGACACCGCGCACCCTGGACATCGACATCGTCCAGGCGCAAATGCCCGCCCACAGCATCACGCCCAAAGCCGTCATCGAAGGCCCACCTCGCCGCCAGTGCCCGATCCTGCTGCGCCAGACCAGTTTCAAGGCGCTCGACGAGCCGATTGCCTTCATCGATCAAGCCGGGACGCGCGGCAGCCACAGCGCACGCTTCGGTGAAATCGAACAGCGCGGCGCAGCGCTCACGCCGAAAGGCCGGGCGCTTTACGACCGTTTGCTCAACGCCGCCCGTGACGAGTTGCAGGACTTCCCCAACGAGGCCAATGCCGCACGTTACAACGCGCTGATGGCGCATCACTTTGGCGAATTCCCTGACACCTACGAAGGCATGCGCCAACAGGAACTGGCGTACTTTCGCTATTTCGTCACGGAAAAAGGCCTGGCAGCGGATGAGCTGAAATCCTTGACCCTGGACGATCTGCTCAGCGGCGGATATTTGCGGGTGGAACCGTTGGTGTATGAGGATTTTCTGCCGGTCAGTGCGGCGGGGATTTTCCAGTCGAACCTGGGGGATACGGCGCAGGTGAATTATGGCGTGCATTCGAACCAGCAGGCGTTTGAACAAGCGCTGGGGCGGCCGACCATTGACGAACTGGGGTTGTATGCCGAAACGCAGCGGCGCTCGATCGAACAGTGTTTTGCCGCGTTGAACCTTCGCTAGTCACCACTGAACTGTAGGAGCATGGCTTGCCAGCGAAGGCGTCTTCAAAACCGCCTTCGCCGGCAAGCCGTGCTCCTACAAGGTCCTGCGTTTACTTGAGTTTCGCCAACAACGCCTCAGCCGCAGCCTCGGACGACGCCGGATTCTGCCCGGTGATCAACAGGCCATCGGTGAGCACATAACTCGCCCAATCTTCGCCCTTGGAATAATTGCCGCCCTTCTCCTTAAGCATGTCCTCCACCAGAAACGGCACGACATTCGTCAGTTGCACCGCCTCTTCCTCAGTGTTAGTAAACCCCGTCACGCGCTTGCCTTTGACCAATGGCTGGCCATCCGCACCCTTGACGTGACGCAGCACACCCGGTGCGTGGCAAACGGCCGCGACCGGTTTACCTGCTTTGAAAAACGCTTCGATCAGCGCGATCGAGTTCTTGTCTTCGGTCAGATCCCACAACGGACCATGACCGCCCGGGTAGAAAACCGCGTCGTAATCTTGAGCCCTCGCGCTGCTAAGCAGAGCGGTAGACGCCAATGCCGACTGGGCTGCGGAATCTTTGCGGAAGCGCTCGGTGGCAGCGGTTTGCGCGTCCGGCTCGTCGCTTTTCGGGTCCAGCGGCGGCTGGCCACCCTTGGGCGAGACCAGGGTCAGTTGAGCACCGGCGTCCTTGAAGGCGAAGTACGGCGCGGCGAATTCTTCCAGCCAGAAGCCGGTTTTCTTACCCGTATCACCCAATTGATCGTGGGACGTTAAAACCATCAGGATTTTCATGTCGTTCTCACTCCACTTCCAGGTTGTTCGGACGCTCGACGGCGCTGTTTTTATGGACCACTCGGCCCGTCGATTCGTTGCACCGGGTTACCGGCACCTTCAAGTGATGGCGCAAGGCCTTTCTGCGCAAGAAGTTGCGCACTGCTCCCGCCAAACGCGCTTGCAGGATCGCTGATCGCCCGGCCAGTCAGGCTCTCCAGCCGAGTGCGCAAGTTCTTGCGCAGTGCTGCGCAAGAACTTGCGCACATTCAGGTGGCACCGCTAAAAAAAATCTTCACAGCTCTTTAAAACAAGCCTCAACACCTTGATTTACATAGCCTTAACCGTTTCTGGCACGGACCTTGATAACAGTCATGCACCCACCGGGCGATACCGCCTCCCGGGCACTCTCACTTTATTCAGCAAGGAGCACATCCATGGCTACTCCAGCGTACATGTCCGTCACTGGCGAAAAACAAGGTCTGATCACTGCCGGCGCGTTCACCGCCGACTCGGTTGGTAACACCTATCAGGAAGGTCACGAAGACCAGGTCATGGTTCAGGCTTTCAGCCACGACGTGATCATCCCGCGTGACCCACAGTCCGGCCAGCCAACCGGTCAGCGCGTTCACAAGCCAGTTGTGATCACCAAGGTCTACGACAAGGCTTCGCCACTGCTGCAAGCTGCTCTGACCTCCGGCGAGCGCATGAGCGAAATCGTTATCCAGTGGTACCGCACTTCGGCTCAAGGTACCCAAGAGCACTACTACACCACCAAACTGGAAGACGCGATCATCGTCGCCATCAACAACAAAATGCACAACTGCCAGGATCCGTCGAACTCGCACTTCACGCACCTGGAAGAAGTGCAATTCACCTACCGCAAAATCACCTGGACCCACGAAGTATCCGGTACTTCGGGTTCCGATGACTGGCGTCTGCCGGTCGCCTAAGTCAGGCCGACCGTCACAAGCATCGGCCAGCTCTGCTGGTCGATGTTGTTTCCGCCCTTCCAGAATTTCGCGTCCGTTGACCCGGTTTCCGGGTGTCAGCGCATGCCGCAGCACTGCACGAGGAACAAGGGATGTTCGCGCCGGCCAATCAGACTCACTTTGCCCTGACCATCGAAGGTCTTTCCAGCGACTTTCAGGTCTTTTCCCTGCAAGGCCGGGAAGCCATCAGCCAGCCTTTTGTGTTTGAGGTGGAGCTGGTCAGTGAACAGCCGTCCCTGGACCTCGAGACCCTGCTGCACAAACCGGCCTTTTTGCAGCTCTCGCCTGACGGCAGCGGCATCCATGGCCAGATCTATCGCGCCGCCCAGGGTGATTCCGGCAAACGCCTGACCCGCTACGCGGTGACCCTGCGTCCGCAACTGTCCTACCTCGCGCACCGCATCAACCAACGCATCTTCCAGAACCTCACGGTGCCGAAAATCATCGGCATGGTCCTTGAAGAGCACGGCATCCAAAGCAACGCCTATGAATTCAAAGTCGGGGCGATTTATCCCGAGCGTATCTACTGCGTTCAATACGATGAATCGGACCTGCAATTCATCCAGCGCCTGTGCGAGGAAGAAGGTATCCACTACCACTTCCAGCACAGCGCCACGGCCCACAAACTGGTGTTCGGCGATGACCAGACGGTGTTCCCGAAACTCGCGCCCGTGGCCTACCAGCAAGACTCCGGCATGGTCGCCAACGACCCGGTGATCAAGCGCTTCGACCTGCGCCTGGAAACCCGCACCAGCCGCACCACCCGCCGCGACTACGACTTCGAAAAACCACGCATCACCCTCGAAAGCGAAAACCGCGGCGACGCCCTGCCCGACCTCGAAGACTACGACTACCCCGGTCGCTTCATCGACCGCGAGCGCGGAAAACATTTAGCCAAGCGCAACCTGGAACGCCACCGCAGCGACTTCCAACTCGCCGAAGGCAAAAGCGATCAGCCGTTGCTGGTCAGCGGCCACTTCCTGGCCCTGACCCAACACCCTAAAGCCAAATGGAACGACCTGTGGCTGCTGACCGAAGTTCTCCATGAAGGCAAACAGCCGCAAGTGCTTGAGGAGTCGGTCACCAGCGACACGACCAACCTCAAGGGCGATTTCCATCAGGGCTACCGCAACCGCTTTCAAGCCACGCCGTGGGACGTGCCGAACCGCCCGCCGCTGACGCAGAAAAAGCCGCGCATCCTCGGCAGCCAAAGCGCCGTGGTCACCGGGCCCAAGGGTGAAGAGATCCACTGCGACCAGTACGGCCGCGTCAAAGTGCAATTCCACTGGGACCGCGAAGGTCAGGCCGACGACAAGACCAGCTGCTGGCTGCGCGTCTCCTCCGCCTGGGCCGGCGCCCACTACGGCGGCATCGCCATCCCGCGGATCGGCATGGAAGTGCTCGTCACCTTCCTCGAAGGCGACCCCGACCAACCGCTGATCAGCGGCTGCCTGTACCACAAGGAAAACGTCGTCCCCTACCCGCTGCCGGCGAACAAAACCCGCAGCACCTTCAAAACCCTGAGCTCCAAGGGCGGTGGCGGCTTCAACGAACTGCGCATCGAAGACAAAAAAGGCCAGGAACAAATCTTCCTGCACGCCCAGCGCGACTGGGACGAAAACGTCGAACACGACCAGAAAATCCGCGTCGGCAACGAACGCCACGACACCGTCGAGCAAAACAGCTACAGCGAATTCAAGGCTGAGGAACACCACACCGTCTACGCCGACCGCAAAGTCGAGGCCAGGGCGAACGACCACCTGACCGTGGGCGTGAACCAGCACATCAAGATCGGCACCGGGCAGTTCATCGACGCCGGCCAGGAAATCCACTTGAGCAGCGGCATGAAAGTCGTGCTCGAAGCGGGCAGTGAACTGACCCTGATCGGGGGTGGCAGCTTTATCAAGATCGATGCTGGTGGCGTGACCATGAGCGGGCCGGTGATCAACATGAACTCGGGGGGTGGGCCGGGTAGCGGGACGGGGGCTGCGCCGTTGTTGCCGGGGGTGTTGAAACAGGCGGATGCGGATAAGGCGGGGGCGGTGTTGACGCCGGCGCAGATCAATACGTTGAAACGCAATGCGCCGTTTTGTGAAGAGTGCGAGAAGTGTAAGGCAGGTGCTTGTGCGATCTGATCTTTTGACTCCGCAGGCTTGGTTGGCTGAGCAGCCGTTGCAGACCGGTGAACGGTTGTACTTGATCGTCAGCGCCGCCAGCGATGCTGAAGCGCTCAAGGCCTACTACCAGCAAGACATGGCTCCGGAACTGACTCCCATCTGGGGTGGCACGCCTTACGCCGATTGGCAGCCAGTCATGCCCTATCTCGCCGAGCTGAAGCCAAACGCTGGTTTTCTGCAGTGGATTACCGAAACCGAGGCTGAGGATTGGGGGTGGCTGGCGGTGTCTACTAGCACGCCGGACGTGGTGTTTGAACATCTGCGCAGTTTGACCCAGGTGCGTACGCCCGATGGTACCGAGGTGTTTTTCCGGTTCTGGGATGGGCGGCATATTTACCCGATTCTTGAAAGCCTGGGCGCCGGTGCTGGCGAGGTCCTGCCAGTGTTCAACCGATACTTGATCAACGGACAAAGCCTGGAGGTGGGGCCAAGATCCGTTCCTCCAGCAAAAGAATCGCCGTGGTGGGAAGTGCCACAGAAGCTGCTCGATACGCTGGCGGAAAAAGACCACAGTACCGTCGTCGACAACCTGATGCAGTGGCTGGGCGAGGACTGCCCTGAACTGTTCTTTGCCTTCCCCGAAAGTAACTTGCGCCACAAGGTCGAGCGTTTCGTCCGCCAACAACCCAACACAGAAGATATGGCAGAGCGTCTTGCTGCTCAGCTGACAAAGGAAGTCACGTCATGAATACCCCGATTGGTACCTTGGTCCTGCGTGTACTGGACGCCAAAACTCCTGACGTGAACCTGATTCTCAAAGACTTCAAAAACTGCCTGAGCGACTACAAGGAGTGGGCGGACGGTTTCCTCACCGGTTGGGCGCTGGATGTCGACCAGACATTCAAAGTCGGTAATGAAGTCAGCGTCACCAAACGCAAGACAAAAACCGGTGCGGTCGAGACCTACGCAACCTGCCCCTTGGCGGGCGACTTCACGCTGATCCATATGTTCGAATCGGCGCGTTTCGTCCCCATCGGCAACACGCCAGTGAAACTCGAGCCCGTCACCAAAGGCACGCTCTACGACGACGTCACCGGCCCTGTCATTGAAACAACCATCGGCCCCAGCGGCATCAAAGTGATCGATGGCTGCAAGAAAGGCCAGATGTACCGCATCACCTTTTTCCCCAACGTTTCCCAGAGCGACGTCAAAGCGCTCTACGATTCCTATCAGGGCGTAATCGGCAATCTCGAAGGCTGGCTGCAAAGTGAATGGTCGAGCAAGTTCCAGCCACAGTGGGCCAGCTACTCGGCGGCCGACCGCATGGGCCGTTCGGTCATTCTGTTGAAACAAGCTATGGATGGCCTGGAGAAAGCGTTGCTCAGGCTGTGGGACGACATCAAAAGCCTGTTCGAACTGCTCGCACATCCGAAGGAAAATCTCGAAAAGCTGCGTAAATACCTGTCGGATGTCGAGATCGACAAGCTCTATGCCGCCTCCAAGGAGTCCATTGCTTCAGGCCTGTTGATCCTCAGTGATGAACCCCTGATGTTCATCTACGTTTCGGCAATTGTTGCCTGGGTCGGCATGCTGCCGCCGCAGGTCATTGTTGACGTAGTGACGGCGATTGCAGCGGAGTTCCTGATCAACGTGGTGCTGGGCATTTGCCTCACCGGTGGTGCGGGGATCGCTGTGCGGGTTGGCACCAAGGCAATGTCTACCGTCAAGTCCGGTACAGCCATCAAGTACCTTGAAGAACTGGCCGCGAAACTGATGACGTTGAGCGGCAAACACAGTCTTCCGGCACACGCGGAAGTGTCGAAACCGTTGATTGCCAGCGCCAAGAATGTGCCGATGAAGCCGACCAAAACGGCGGCGATTAAAATCGACGAGGCTGCCGCCAACGGGTCTAAAAGCCAGGTACCGAAAACCACCGATACGCCGAAGCAGGAAGTCAAAGATGCTTCTTCGTTTCCGCGTGGCAAGAAAGAAAAACAGACCACCCTCACACCCAAGGAAAAAGTCGACGACGTTTCGACTCCGTCGAAGACGCCTGACGATAAAAGCGCCGCCTGCGCCAAGAAAACCTGCACCAATGGTTGCCCCGTATCGATGGTCACGGGCGAAGAGTTGCTGACCCTGACCGATGGCGAGCTCGGTGGTTTGTTGCCCTTCAGCTGGACGCGACTCTATCGCACCAGCGCCGCAGAAATCGATTGCGGTCTCGGCAACGGCTGGAGCCATGCCTTGGCCCAACGCGTCGACATCCACGACGACGAAGTCCTCTGGACCGACCATGAGAACCGTGTCACCACGTTCCCGCTGCCAAGCGTGCAGCGTCCAGCGATCACCAATAGCCTCTCGGAAGCGGCCATTTTCATCGGTGACGACCCTTCCGAGCTGGTGCTCACACAGGCCGGTGAACGCAAGCAGTTTTACCACTTCCGCTACAACAGCAAGGGCGCCACGCTGATCGCCATCAGCGACGATTACGGAAATCGCCTGCACATCACCCGTGACATCCACGGGCGAATCAAGCGTGTCGATAACGGTGCCGGTCGCGCCCTCCTCGTGCGTTATGACCGCAAGCACATCGTCGCCATCGACTATCAGCAGTTCAGCCCGGCGGACAATCTGGAAGATGCCTGGAGCACCGTTCAGACTCTGGTCACCTATGGCTATGACGCCCAGCAGCGTCTGATCGAAGCCCGAAACGCAGCGGGCGAAGCAGAACGCTACGCCTACAACGATCAAAACGTCATTCTTGAGCGCCAACTGGCCGGTGGCGCGAGTTTCTACTGGGAATGGGAAAAGGAAGGCAAGTCGGCACGCTGCATCCATCACTGGGCAAGCTTCTCGCAAATGGACGCGCACTACGCCTGGGATGACAAGGGCAGCGTCACGGTGACCAACGCCGACGGTAGCGAAGAAATCTACACCCACGATGATCAAGCCCGACTGATCGCCAAGGTTGACCCGGATGGTGCCGAACACCTCAAGGCCTACGACGACAAGGGTCGTCTGATTGCCGAAAAAGATCCACTAGGAGCAGTCACCGAATACCAGTACAACGAAGCCGGGCGACTGGTCGCGGTAATTCCACCGGAAGACGCCCCCACCACTTACGAGTACTACCACGGGTTCGTCCGTGTAGTGAACCGTGGTCCGGCAACCTGGACCTACTGGCGCAACGATCAGGGCGACATCACCGAACAAATCGACCCGGACGGCAACTCGACCCACTACAGCTACAACCGACAGGGCCGTCTGCTGGAGATTCGTCATCCTGATGGCAGTCGCCACCAACTGGGCTGGAACAACCTTGGCCAACTGCTCGAAGAACAGCTGCCCGACGGCGGCCAGCGCAAGTATCGCTACGACGCGTTGGGCCGACAGATCACGCGTCAGGATGAAAGCGGCGCGATCACCCACTATCAATGGGACGCCGCGAACCGCCTCGCGCAAATCACTCTGCCCGGCGGTGCAACCCGTGCGTTCACCTATAACGCTTACGGCAAAGTCACCGCCGAACGCGATGAACTGGGCCGCGTCACCCGCTACGAGTATGCGGATAACCTGCATCTGGTCAGCCGTCGCATCAACCCGGACGGCAGCCAACTGCGTTACCACTACGACAACTCGCGCCTGTTGCTCAGCGAGATCGAAAACGAACGTGGCGAGCACTACCATCTCGATTACTACCCCAACGGCCTGATCCAGCAGGAAACCGGCTTCGACGGTCGCCGCACCGCTTACGAGTACGACCTCAACGGCCAACTGCTGAAGAAAACCGAATTTGGCGACGACGGTAGCGAACTGATTACCGAGTACCAGCGCGACGCCGCTGGGCGCTTGCTGGTAAAAACCCTGGCCGATGGCGAAGAAATTCACTACAGCTACGATGCATTGGGTCGCCTGGTTAACGTCGACGACGGCCACTGGCCTCTCGCCTACGAGTACGATCTGCAAGACCGCCTGATCACCGAACACCAGGGTTGGGGCACCACGCGTTACGAGTACGACAAACTCGGCCAACTGAGCCACTGCCGCCTCCCCGACGGCAGCAAACTCGACTACCGCCACCAATCCGGCGGTCGTCTGAGCAGCATCGACCTCAACGGCTCGCGTCTGACGACTCACCAGTTCAGCGCCGGCCGCGAGCAGCAACGTCAACAAGGCCTGCTGCTCAGCCAATATCAGTACGACGAACAAGGCCGACTGCAAGCCCACACGGTGGGTCAGCAAGATCGCAACCTGTTCCAGCGGCGCTACGCCTACGATGCCAATGGCAACCTTGCGGGCATCGACGACAGCCGCAAAGGCAATCGCAGCTACCACTACGACCCGCTCGACCGACTGATCAACGTCCGCGGCACCACCCCGGAAGCCTTTGCCCACGACCCGGCGGGCAACCTCCTGGGCCAGGGCGACCAGCCAACCGCAAACCTGGCCAACGTCAAAGGCAACCGCCTGCTCATGCAGGGCGACCGCCACTACGACTACGACGCCTACGGCAACCTGGCGCGCGAACGTCAAGGAGCCGGCCAGAAACTCGTCACCGAATACCGCTACGACTGCCAGCACCGCCTGATCGGCGTCAGCCTCCCCGGCGGCAGTAATGCAACCTACAAATACGACGCCTTTGGCCGCCGTATCGCCAAAACCGTCGATGGCCAAACCACGGAATTCCTGTGGCAAGGCGAGCGCCTCATCGCCGAAAGCGCGGACAACCGCTATCGCAGCTATATCTACGAGCCGGGCACCTTCCGCCCCTTGGCGATGCTCGATGGTGAAGGCCCGCTAAAAGCCGAGCCGTTCTACTACCAACTCGACCACCTCGGCACCCCACAGGAACTCACCGACTACAGCGGCCAGATCATGTGGTCGGCTAAATACCGCGCCTACGGCAACCTCGCCACCCTCGACATTGCTGAAATCGACAACCCACTACGCTTCCAGGGTCAGTACTTCGATGGGGAAACGGGCTTACATTACAACCGGCATCGCTACTACAATCCGGGCACTGGACGGTATCTGACACCGGATCCAATCAAGCTTGCGGGTGGGTTGAACAACTACCAGTATGTGCCTAACCCTACGGGGTGGGTGGATCCGTTGGGGTTGAATAACTGCCCTGGCGCAGATGGTTGTAAACCCGATAGGGCAATAGAAACCCCAGAAGCACAGGCCAAGGTAGACCAGGGTGATCCGGGCATACCAACCGCAAAAGTTCTTCAAGCAAGACAACGCCAAGCTCAGATGTTAGAAGACAATGTTGGGTACAACATTAGCCCAATAGCGTGGGATAAATACCCAAGCATCGGAAGAGACGGATCCTTTATTTCTGACAAAAAAGGCATCAGCGATCTGATTGGAGATTTCTCAGCAAATGGAAAAATGACACTGAGCAAAGACAAAATTCTCAATTTAGAAGCCGCATTTGGACTAGAAAAAGGAAGCCTTCAAAATGGTTTCAAAATCAGAAAAATTGATGGAATCCAAGAACGCTCGCCTAGAAGCCCACTTGCAGGTAATGAAAAATTTGAAGGCCCAGGAAATCATCTACCGGGAGGGGCGCCAGAGATGGTGATCGATTCTATCCCTACTACCGATGCGCCTGGTGTGTCTACCATGACAGAGATTTTACTGAAATGATTACAATCCATGCTTATGTCACAAAATCCGACAGCGATTTTGTTAGAGTTAAGATTCTAGACGCAAAAACCAAAGAAAAACTTATCGATATTGGCTTCACAAACGATATCGATCTTAACGAATATAAAATCAACACACCAACCGATGAAAAAAAATCCGACGTATTTAACAAACTTAGAGAACTTGATTTTTATTTTTCTGATGGTAGAGAGTGGTGTCCTGCAGAAGTATTTGAGTATTTAAGAGACAAGGGACTTTTAAAAGGAACTTTTAAGATGATTAGCTGGACTAGCCCTGACAAATACATTATCACAGTCGACAAATGAACCGCAAAAATGCAAACAAAAACAAACAGACGGGAAGCCCAAGATAAAAGCGAAAAGATTTATTTTCGTGAAAGAAAATAAATTCTTCCACTTTTGAGAGGATGACTGGGGAAAAACCCAATGAAAACCATGTTCGAGACTGCCCTAGATCAACATGAAATCTCCGAATTCTTCAAAGGAAATGGTATCTATTTTGCTTGAGGATCCGACTGGGGTGATCATCTACATGTAAGCAACTGGGCAGAAATATGCAATGTACTTAAAACCCAGAAAGCCACACGAAACTTACTGACGCCTATATTTGAAGAGTACGCAAGATACCTCAATGAAAATTACGAAGATGCTGAAGGTCTACTTTCGAATATAACAGCCTATTACATAATAAAAACAAGGCATCCATTTCTATCCGACGACAACTACGACCTGATCAAAAGCATCGACAACAAAAGCAAAGAACATATAGGCCGCCTATTTAGACTCCTAAGAAAAGAGCACGATATAAAAACCAAATAGTTACAAATGCTTTCATTCGAACAACGGCTTCAAAAACTAAAAATAAACGGCTGCCCCATTGAACTTGAAAGTCTTTGAATGGCAGAAATCCGCCATTTTTTTTAGATTAGCCCACTTTTAAGTTGGAACCAATCTTATGACTGGAAACATCCACAGTGATCAGCAATTTTGAAAAAGCATTAGACAGAGATGAATTCCCAGACTACTTCAGAGGATCCGGCATCTATTTCACAAGAGATCCTGACTGGGGTAATCAACTACACATCATCAACTGGCAGGGGCTTTGCGGCTTTCTCAAGACACAAAAAAATCCCGTCTCTATTCTAAAAACCGCGTTTGAAAAATACGTAACTACCGTAACAAACAGTCTAGAGGACGCAAACGACCTTCTCGAAAATAAGGGTGCTATTACTATATGCGAAAAAAGGCCCCAGTCTTATCTGAAAATGGTTTTGACCTAATTCTGAATATGCCTAGCAATGAAAAACAAATAATATCTAAACACATGAAATTCCTGCATCAAGAAATAAGTAAAACGACGGACATACAGGACATCGAACTCTACAACAGTCGACTATCAAAGCTTATTCATGATGGCGGCCCTTGCGATATAGAAAGTCTTTAGAGATAAAATGAAATTCTATGACACGCTAACAAACATTTCCGAACGTTTCTCTATTGGTATAGAACTGGAAACTGAAAGGCTCTATGTCTCGATACCCGTCAGTAATCGCCTGGTGGATTACGAAGAGTATTATCAGATAGATAGAGTTGCTTATGATCTCTATATGTCTAATCCAACTGCAGCTTTAGATTTTGTTAAGCTCTGCAGGAACCGGGAAGTCGATAACCTGCTCATCTTTGCGCCTGGCACAGATCGTGGAGAGACTACATAAGTTCTGAATAACTCAAAAAAAGCCCCATAACCCACGTCTAAAATGGTTTCACACATGACAGGAGCCTTCCGATGCCTTTTGCGGATCTGCAAAATGCGGTTAAGTTTGCCGGGTTCACCGTAATCGGGTTCTCGGACCAGCGAGCATTTTTCGGCTGTTGGTCGTTGACTGTCGAAGGCCATGGAACAACCTACCTGATCGTCAATGAAGGACGCGATGGTTGGATGATTTGTTATCGCGCTAGTGCGGAGGGAACACTTACAGAGCTGGACAAGAAAGAATCGGCTTGGATGGACGATACCGACAAGGCAGCCCAATGTCTGACTTGGCTCTCTGACTTTCCATAACCCACAAAACGCCAAGATCCCAAAAAATCAGAAAAAGTTAGACAGTCGCCACTCGCCGAACATCCACCCTATAAATCAAACAATCAGGATCTCTCATGAATAAACACCAGATCAGTCTTTCAAACGGCTGGATTGCAGAATTCGAGAATCAGGGTGAATTCCGCATGTCAGCTGAAGGCTGGAATTTGATTTTGCAAGGACCTGATCAGCAAAGCATCCAATACTTCAAAGATAAGATCATTGTCGTTAACGATGACGATGGTGCTCAGGCGAAATCATGTATTCGCCTCTCTAACGATGGCGTTTACGGCTATTTGAACACTGGGCTGGATCAAGGCTGGGTGATTGATTTCGCGCGAGGCATGATCGCTCCGCACAGGGTAAGCATCTCCCGCAGCCATGATGGATACGATGAAAGTATCTCAATATACGAACAACCTGCCTTCAAACGTGCACGCGAATATATAAGTGTGAAAGGCAAGTACATTTACCTGACCTTCCCCCTCACTAAAGATGAAGATTTCCCTAAGGTATGGGAAGAATATCTGCACATTCGGAAACGGCAACTGGACGAGCTTTACTTCAGGAATTGATCAGGGAGTACTGGCTCAATCCTATCGACCCGTGCTTCGGAAATCGCCAAAGCTCTGTTTACGTCCAAAAAACGGGCAATTTCAAGATCACCCGTTTCTTCATACATTCACGACCAACTCCTCTACCCCATACTTAACAACCACCCGATTCCTATAAAGCCGCTCATTCTCCAACACCTCACTCCCCTGCCCCTTACTCCTGACCTCCCGCCAAATCTCGTTCTCCCGAAACACCCGCCCACCCTCGCGCAAAAATCGATGCCCAACCTGATAAACGTGATACCGAACCTCCCGCACCCGATCACACAACAACTCCCCCTCCAACTGCTGCTCGCCCACCTTCAACTTCAACTGAAAATGCCGATCCGTCGGGTTATGCAGCACCAAATCAACGTAGTTATAAAAAATCGCAGCGCCTGAACCGAACGGCAAAACCCGCCCTTCATCAGGAAACGGATCAAAGCTGTGGTTCGAGCGCTCAGCCACCACCAGGGGCGAGTGAATGGCCATCCAGTGGATCAGGTTGCTCAGTTGGCAGATGCCGCCGCCGATGCCGCTGCGTGCTTCACCAAATGACAGTTCCATGCCTTCGACGTAACCGCGTTTTCGGGTCGGTCGGCCGACCAGGCGGCAGAAGGAAAAGTATTCACCCGGCGCGATGACTATGCCGTTTATCGATGACACGGCCAGTTTGAGGTTGATGACTTTGTTGTGTTGCAGCGCAATATCGGAGTTGCCGAGTTTACGAATCAGCTTGGAGGTGTGTTTGAGGTAGCGAAAGGGTAAGCGGGATTCGGCGTCGATCGAAACGGCGTATTGCCGACTGGAGAAGCGCCAGGCTATTTGCCGAAACAGTCTTTTTTGCCACACGCGCAGCCAGTAGAGGGCCGGGTGATAAAGGGAGAGTGGTTTCATCCGTGTCAGAACGGCAGGGGCCGTTTTCATCCTTGATCTGAATGCCGCGCATCTTAACGTATTGCTGCAGGTGCGTATCGCACTCGGGAGGTGTTCGCCCAGTGTAATGGCCTCGGCAATCCATGCACTGGTAAAGAGCCTTGACACTGGGCGAACGGGAAGTATTTTAATGGAAGTCGGGAAAGTTGTCCGTATACATAATCATGAAATTTATCGATACAACATTAATTAAATGTCACTTCAAATATTACTTGTACGACAACAAGAACTCACCAGTTAGACCATTAAAACTGATTGTTCTTATACAAAAAAATTGTACAAGAACAATCAATATATAGAGTTAATACTCAGCTTCCGTGTTTGCTGGTCACTGTCAGGATGTCGGTGTAGGTCACGACGACACTCTGTCCAACTTTCAGGTCTTTCAATTTTGCTTGAACTTCGGGTCTTACGACGTCAATGGTCTTGGACTGGCCGGCGGGATTTTCGAAGGTCACCTGGTTTTTCTTCGTGTCGATTTTGGTGATTTTCAACTGGACCTGCACCTGACGGTAGGCTTCGCCGCCCGGGTTGTCGCTGCCTGGGGCGGCACGGACCTCGCCGGTGCGCTCGACAGTGCCCGGCAGGCCTTTGTCGACATCAGTGTCGAGGTAGGCAGCGACGGCGCTGGTGACCTTGACGTCGACTTGATCACCGACCTTCAGGTTGTCGAGGTTTTTGGCCTTTTCGGTCAGTTGCACATGAACCTGGCGACCTTCCGGCCCTTCCAGGACGACCCGGTGATTAGCCGCATCGACCGAGACGACTTTGGTGGTGACCTGATCCGCCTCCACAACGGCAGACAGCGGAATGTCCGCTGCCATGGCGCCAAGGCTGGTGGCAGACAGCAAGGTAGCGAGGGTGATGGCTTTGGTCAGTGCATGCAGTTTCATAGGCGGTACTTTCCCTGTGATGAATGGCAGCAGACGGCTCTGGCCCGAGGGTCAGCGCCGACTGTGCAATTCAGCTTAGACGCAGTTCAGGGAGTTTTTGCAGTTTCTTGCGCGGTGGATTCGCCGCTTTGCGTGCCCTTGCCGCTTTCCTTGCGTCGGGTCGGATCGGTGGGACGCAGGGCGTCGTTGTCGCGCTCGACTTCGCCGGGTGGTCGCGGTTCGTCAGGGTGTTCAGCGGTATCGGGGGTTTGGGGCTTCATGGTAGTTCTCCTCAGGCTTCGGGATCATCGACTTCTTGTGCGACGTTCACCGCGGGCGAGTCTTTGTGGGATTGTTCGGCCTTGGCTTTCAGCGCCTGCCACTGCTCCAGGTCAATGGCGCCCTGCCCCAGCAAGTCGTCGGCCACCCGCAGCAGTTCGCTGTAATGGGCGTCGGGGGATTGCTGCCAGTAGGCCTTGTCTTCAAACAGGCGCTGCCAGGCATCGAGGTCGGGTGGTTTGAGGTCTTCGCTCATGAGTGAGCTCCTGCGATGCGTTCAAACGGTAGAGGCTTGCGCAACGGCTGGAGTTCCGGGGGATTTGATGGGGAGCAAGATCAAGAGATCGCAGCCTCGTTTCACTCGACAGCTGCTACAGGGGGGGTTAGTAGCCGGTCATTTCGAGGTAGCCGGTGCCGCCGTTGAATTGGACGGGACCTTCCCAGTAAGGAATGCGCAAATCCATCCAGGCATTGGGGTTAAGCGCGCTGATGGAGATGTCGAGGTGTTTGGCGGGGATCTTGATCGACCAGCGCACCGGCATTTCACGGCCGGCGACTTTGGCGGTGTCCTGCGGTGTGAGGCTGATGTCGGAGGCATGCAATGACTGAGTCTGGCCTTGGGCATCGATCCAGGTGCCGGTGAGGTAAGGCGCACCGTCCTTTTGCCGCATGCGGTACAGCATGACCTGTTCGCCGCTGTCCAGGTGCAGCGAAAACCAGTCCCAACCGGTTTGATTGGCGGTCAGCGGCTGGCTGCTCCATTCCCGATCGAGCCATGCCGGACCGCTGACCTGATACGTCTTGCCATCGATTTCCAGCGCACCATTGGCCTGAAAAAACGGTTGGCTGTAGTAATACGACGCCTGCCCTTGTTCGGATTTCTGACTGAAACCCTTGTCGCCCTGAAGCACCAGCGGACGGTTGGACGTCAGCCGCAGTTGGTAGCTGAACCCCTTGTCCCGCGCGCTGAGTTGCAGATCCGCCAAGGCATCGGCGCCCTGGCTGCTGAAGCGCCAATCGTCGATCCAGGCAGTGAACGGCGCAAGACTCACACCCGCCTGACCCACGCCGCCACGGGCGTAGCGTTCGGCCGCGTGATGGGCGGTTGCCGACGTCACGGCGGCGTGCCCCAGCCAGATGGTCTGATTGCCCCAACCTGGTTGCTCAGGAACAGCTTTCAACGCGCTGCGAAACAACGTCCATTGCACGCCAAACTCGCGGCCCTGATCGTCCTTGAGATTGGCGGTGACGTACCACCATTCGATGCGAAAGCCATCGTGAGGACCGTGGTCTGCCGGGAAGCTGAATTCCCGACCGGGCACTACGGGTGTGAATACGGAGGCGTCACCACCCAGACCTGCGAAGCCCTTCTCGTCAGGCGCCGAGTTGTCGCAGCCGCTCAACAAAACCAATAGCAACAAGCCGACCTTAATCCTCATGCGCAAACGTCCTCAGCAGGTCCGCCGGTTGCGTGCGGTACAGCGAATACAGCGGCCACGCCGACGCCAGCAAGGTCGCGAGCAACGCCAGCCCCATCAATTGCAACAGCTGCAGTGGAAACACCCGCAACGGCAATCGCCAGCCAAATGCCTGCACGTTGATCACCGCGTCCAGGCACCACGCCAACGCAATCCCCAACGGCAACGCCAGCACCAGTGTCAGCACCGCCAGCAGCCAGGTTTGCCCGAGGTTGAGCAGCATCAATTGCCGCCGCGTGACGCCCAGCGCCCACAGCGGCGCAAGTTGGCCGAGACGGCTCTGGCTCTGGGTCAGCAGGCTGATGAACAACGCCACGCCGGCGACGGCCAGGGTCAGGCTGTTGAGCGCGGCGGTGGCGGCGAAGGTGCGTTCGAAGACTTGCGTGGACCAGCCCTTGAGCCGCGCCTGATCGACAATGCGGCTGTCGTCCAGGGTGAAGCGTGCTTGCAGCGTTTTGAGGAATGGCGCAATCAACGCTGGCTCGATGCGCAGGTTGAAACGATTGGGCGTGAGCTGCGGCCACCCGCGAAGCAGATGGTTGGCGCTCACCAGAAGATGGCCCTTGGGATTGCCGTAGTCGGCGTAGATCCCGACGATTCGTGGCGACCATGGACCGCCCGGCGTGGGGATGGTCAGGTGATCACCGAGCCGCACCTTCAAGCGCCGGGCCAGTTGTTCGCTGAGCATCAGCGCATCGTCCTTGGCCAGGCGATCCCAGGGGTTGTCGCCCAAGGCTTCCAGCAGCGGCCAATGCTGGCGATAGGTCGGGTGATCGATCACGCCGAAGATATCCGCCGGCCAGCCTTGTAGCTGGATCGACACCTGCCAGTTGGGCAGCACGGCTGTCAGTGAAGGTTGCTGTTTGAGCCAAGTGTGCAGCTCTCGGGACTGCGCCGGGTTTTGCGGATTGACGTAGAGCTCGGCGGTCAGGCGTTGTTCGAGCCAGTCACTGAAGGTCTGGCGAAAACCGGCGGTCATGCTGCCGGCGCCGATGTTCGCCGCCAGTGCCAACAACAGCGCCATCAGCGCCAGGCTCAACGCCGGCAGTTGCTGACGGCAATCGGCGAGAAACCATTGGCCGAGCACCGAATGACTGCGGCTCAACGCCAGGTTCAAGACCAGATTCAGCACCACCGGCAAGGCCAGTGCGGCGCCGATCAACAGCGCCGCCATCAGCACAAAACCACTGGCCAGGCTGTCACCCCAGAAAAACGCGATGAGCGCGATGACCGCGGCCAGTGCCGCGACCCAACCCTGACGCCGTAACCAGCGCGCGTGCGCCTGATGCCAGGCTTGCGGATCGGCCAGGGCCAGCAACGGCAGGCGCGCCGCCCGCAACAGACTGTTGGCACCGGCCAGCAACGCGCCGAGCAGGCTCAGGCCCACCCCGCTGAACCACCACCACGGACTGAGGCTCAACTGCCCCGCCACTTCGGCACCGTACAAACCGCGCAGACTGGCGGCGACGTCCGGCAGCAGTACGCTGGCCAGCAAATAGCCGCTGGCGACGCCGGCAATGCCGCCAATCAGCGCCAGTGCTCCGAGTTCAACCGCCAGACACGTGATCAGCATTCGCGCGCTGACCCCGCAGGCGCGCAGGGTTCTGAGCAAACCTCGACGTTGCTCCAGCGCCAGCCCGATCGCGGCGTGAACGATGAACAGGCCGACCACGAAGGACAGAAAGCCCAAGGCATCGAGGTTCAAATGGAAGCTTTCAGTCAGCCGCGAGAGATTGTTTTCTTCATCGCTGGTTTTGAGCTGCAACTGGCCTTTGTATTGATCGGGCAGTGCCGCGCTGAAATCCTTGGGCAGCAGCAGGCGCGACAGCTGCTCCGGCAGGCCGAGAATCTGCTGGGCGAAGCCGATGTCCACCAGCAACATGCCGGGGGCCATGTCGGTTTGAACGTGCAGCGGTGGCAGAATCTCGCCATTTGCGCTCACTGGCCGTTCACCTTCGTGCAGACCCAACGCCTGCAAAGTCTGCGGCGAAATCCAGGTGCGGCCCGGCGGGGTGAAAAACTCGACAATCTGCTCGATCGCCAAGGATCGCCCCGCCACCGCCGAGCCGGCCGGCAACGACACCGGTTCGATGCCCATCAGCTGCAAACGTTGGTCCTCATGGCCCTTGAGTGTCACCCGCCCTTGCAGCACGGGCGATACCGGCCAGCCCGCGCGACGCAGGTCGACAAACAATTGCTGGGAGAAAGTCGCGCCACTGGGAGCAATGAGGCTGGCTTGCGGTTCGCCGCCGATCAACTGACTGGCTCGAGCATAGCTGTCACGCGCCTGGCTGTTCAGCGCTTCTACGCCGGTCAGCAAACTGGTGGCGAGCCAGAGTCCGGTCAGTACACTGAAAAATTGCACCGGGTGCTGCCACCAATGGCTGAGCAGCGCCCGCAGCGTTTCGCGAAAGACGCGCACCTCAGTGCTCGTCCGCGCCAGCCAGACGGCCGCGGTGCAGCACCACTTTTTCCGCCAGCCGTGCGGCAACCCGATGACTATGCGTAACCATCAACAAGGTGGTCGGACTGTCGTCGAGCAATTCCAGTAGCAACTTCAATACTTCATCGCTGGTGGCTTCATCGAGGCTGCCGGTGGGCTCGTCGGCCAGCAACAATTTCGGCTTCGACGCCAGGGCGCGGCCCAAGGCAACTCGCTGTTGTTGCCCACCGGAGAGCTGCTCCGGATAACGCCGCAGCAAATCACTCAAGCCCAGTCGCTGCACCAGATGCGCCTGCCAGCGCGGATCATGCCGCCCGGCCAGGCGCGCCTGAAACGCCAGATTGTCCTCGACCCGCAAGCTGCCGATCAGGTTGAATTGCTGGAACACCAGGCCGATTTCAGTCCGCCGCCAGTTCGCCAGTTGCCCTTCGCTCATCTGGTCCAGCCGATGTCCGCCGCTTTGAATGCTGCCGCGATCGACCTTGTCCAGCCCGGCGATCAAGTGCAGCAAGGTGCTCTTGCCACTGCCCGACTCGCCCATCAGCGCCAGGCTGCTGCCGGGTTTCAATGTCAGGTCGACACCTTGCAGCACCGGCAGCGGACCTTGCGCAGTGGCGTAGCTTTTGAAGACGCCTTGGACCTGAAGCATGGGGGGAGGCTCGCTGAAGTCAGTGCGCCTAGGATAGCGGACGGTAGCGGCACCGCGTTATCGTTCTTCGCGGGCAAGCCTCGCTCCTACAAAGGTTTTGTGAACACCGCAAACCACTGTAGGAGCGAGGCTTGCCCGCGAAGAGGCCGGATCAGGCAACCCAAAACCTCACTGCCCCACCGCAACATTTGTAGGCGCCTGCGAAGGCGTCACAATGTTCTTCAGATCAATATACTTCCACTCAGGCTTGGCCCCCAGCCGCGCATTGAACCGATAGTTGAACGTAAAGTCGTCCGCGGTCGGCACGCTCAACGGCTTGCCATACACCGACTCGATCCCCGCCAGGTCATACCCCATCAACTGCAACAGCGTCGGGAAGATGTTGTAGTGACTCGAGCGATCCTTGTTCCCGGCCAGCGCCTTCTGCCAATCCAGTGTGCGCAACTGATCCCCTTGAATCACCACCAGCGGCACCAGGCCCTCCTCCTCTACCGGGTCACCGCCACAGTGCAAATTCAACCCGGGATTGCCCCGCTCATGCAGGTCCTGCCCATGGTCCGAGGTGTAGATCAGCAGCGCATTGCTCATGTCTGCCTGGGCAAACACCCGTGAGAAAAACTCCCCGACGTTCCACAGCAAGGTGTTCTTGTAGGCATTGCGGTACAGCACCCAATCATCCGGCTCGCCGTTGAAACCATCCCGCTTGCCGGTGTCCGCGATCTCGACAAACTGGCCACGAGGCAAGGTCGGACGATACGCCATGAACGCATCCGGGTATTTGTCGTGCACCGGGAAATGCGCGCCCACCTTATTGATTACCACCAGCTCGGGCTTGCCGTCATTGAGCAGCTCGATCAGCTTCGCCGCAGCCGCCATGTCGCGATCGCGCACGCTGGTCTGGTCGAATTGCACAAACTCGTCGATGTCCTTTTTCTCGGCTTCGTTCATCAGGTTCTGCAAGTTGCCGGCGGTGCGCTGGGCATCGATGTAGACGGTGCGCAGGCCGGCCTTTTTCGCGTACTGCCAGATCGACGGCATCGTGCTGTTGATGCGCATGTAGTCGGCGCGGGTGCCGCCGTAGCGCAGGGTGATGTTGGTGTCGGCGCTGCAATTGGCAATGGACGCGGCGTAACCGTAGTTGAAGATCGCGACGCCCGGGCGCGGTTCCTTGAGGTTGCTGTGCACGCCGAACGGCGCGTTGATGTCCAGGTAGTTGCCGGAAATGCTTTCGTCGATGATCAGCACGATGTCGTGCCCCGGCAGTGTGTCGTTGCGCGCCAGTCTCACGGGCTCGCGCGGGCCGACAGTGTTGTGCAGGGCTTCATAGGTGAACAGGTTCAGATAGGCCAGCGGCGTGTACATGATCGGCAGGCCACGGGCGCCCTCGCCCGCTCGCACGAACAATACCGCACTGAGCAGCAGCACTGCGAGCACCGGCGCCGCCACCAGCAACGCACCAGGCAGCGGCATTCGCCGGCGCGGCTTGAGTCCGATGCCAAACAGCAGCAACAAGCCGCTGACCACCCCACTGATGATCGCGTCGCGGTACTGGTAAGCCGCTTCCTGGATGAACCCGCCGGAATACACCAGCGACACGAAGCTGCTGTAGGTCAGGTAGTCGGCCGTGACGCGGGTATAGACATCGAAAAACACCGCCGACACAAACATCGTCAGGGCGAACACATGGCGAATCAGGGTCTGGCGAATGTACGCGGTCATGAAAAGCGCCACGGTCAGCGCGATAAACATCCCGCCAAACAGCAGCACCGGGAAACCCATTCCCATTGCGCTCAGGCGTTCCAGGTAATAGTCGTAATTCTTGATTAAGTAGAGAACTAAGAGCAGTTCTTTGAGGTATCGAATCATAGTATTTCCGATGCTCGCGGCCGTCCGTTGGCCAATAGATTGTCGGCCATTTTTTGACACTAGCACCGGGCCATTAAAGCGCAAGAAATGTCGGTTTTTTCGACAAAGCGTCAAAAAAACGTTGACTCAAATCTGACACACCTGATCGGCTGTAACCCTTGTGTTTCAAGCCCTACGACCGTTTATCGTTTTCTTCTAAAAGTAAAAAACCCGTCAAAACCGCGGCAAATCCAGCAGTGGCAAGCACTTGATGGCAAATCGCCCCAAAAATGGGGCTGTTATAGCCACTTAACATGTCATTTTGCTGACACGTTTTCCCAACGCTGGGCTATACCCCTTTTGACAGTCTTATTTAAGTTCTTTCAACCGTCTTACGAGGCACGCCAATATGGACGTGAGCGTATTTGGTACGGGCTACGTCGGCCTGATACAAGCAGCGGCACTGGCCGATGTCGGACATCGTGTCTTATGTGTCGACATTGATCCGAACAAGATCAAGCAACTGCAACAGGCCGTGCCGCCGATCAGCGAACCGGGGTTATCCGGCACGCTGGAAGAGAACATCAAGGCCGGCCGTTTGCTGTTCACGACCCAGGCCAGCGATGCGGTCGAACACGCCGAGCTGATTTTCATCGCCGTCGGCACGCCCGCCGATGAAGACGGTTCGGCCGACCTCAGTCACGTACTGAATGTGGCCCGCCAGATCGCCAGTTTCATGGAGGCCGATCGCACCCTGATCATCAAGTCCACTGTCCCGGTCGGCACTGCGGACCAGGTGGCCGCCACCGCCAACGAAGAACTGCTTCGCCGCGACAAGAGCGCCCTGAATGTGCGGGTAGTCTCCAACCCCGAATTTCTCAAGGAAGGCAGCGCCCTCGCCGATTGCATGCGCCCGGACCGGATCATCGTCGGCACCGACGACGATGAAGCCCGCGGCCAGCTGAGCGAGCTCTACGCGCCGTTCTGCCGCAACCGTGAAAAGATCATGTTCATGGACAACCGCAGCGCCGAGCTGACCAAGTACGCGGCCAACGCGATGCTCGCCACGCGCATCAGTTTCATGAACGAACTGGCCAACCTCACCGAGCTGCTGGGGGCCGACATCGAAGCGGTGCGCAAAGGCATCGGTTCGGACCCGCGCATCGGCTATCACTTCATCTACCCGGGTTGCGGTTTTGGTGGCTCGTGTTTCCCCAAGGATCTGCGCGCCCTGCTGCACACCGCCGAACACAACGGCATGCCATTGCGTCTGCTGCGCAGCGTCACCGACGTCAACGACAGCCAGCGCCACATCCTGTTCGGCAAACTGAAAGCGCAATTCCCCAACGGCCTGGCCGGAAAATCCATCGCGATCTGGGGCCTGGCGTTCAAGCCCAACACCGATGACATGCGCGAAGCCCCCAGCCGTTACCTGATGGAAGCGCTATGGGCCGAAGGCGCGAGCGTGCAGGCCTATGACCCGGAGGCCATGTCCGAATGCCGACGCATTTACGGCTACCGCAATAACTTGCACCTGTGCGCCACCCGCGACGACACGCTGGAGGACGCCGACGCCTTGGTGATCTGCACCGAGTGGAAGAACTTCCGCGTGGTCGACTTCGACCTGCTGGCGAGCAAGTTGCGTTCGCGGGTGATCGTCGACGGTCGCAACCTCTACAACCCGGAACAAGTGGCGGCGGCCGGTTTGCACTACAGCGGCATCGGCCTGCGGCACATCGTTCCCGAGGCGCCGCGGCCATGAAAATTCTCGTCACCGGAGCGGCCGGGTTCATTGGTGCCCATTGCGTGTTACGGCTGATCCGTGACGGGCACCACGTGTTCGGCCTCGACAATTTCAACGATTACTACGACCCGCAACTCAAACACGACCGCGTGGATTGGGTGCAGGAGCAGGTTGGCGCTTTCCAGCTCGCAACGGTTGACCTGGCCGATGGTCCGGCCATCGAGGCCCTGTTTGTCCGTGAACAACCCGAGGTGGTGATTCACCTCGCGGCCCAGGCCGGGGTGCGTTACTCCCTGGAAAACCCACGGGCTTACCTCGACAGCAATTTGAGCGGGTTCCTCAACATCCTCGAAAGCTGCCGCAATCACCCGGTCAAGCATCTGATCTACGCCTCGTCCAGTTCGGTCTACGGCGCCAACCAGCACACGCCTTATTCGGTAAAGGACGGCGTCAACCATCCGCTGTCGCTGTACGCCGCGACCAAGAAAGCCAACGAGCTGATGGCCCACAGCTACAGCCACCTGTTCGGCATTCCCTGCACCGGCCTGCGTTTTTTCACCGTGTACGGGCCTTGGGGTCGGCCGGACATGTCGCCGATCCAGTTTGCCCGGGCGATTGCCGAAGGGCAGCCACTGAAGTTGTTCAACTACGGCGAGCACCAGCGCGATTTCACCTACATCGACGACATCATCGAAAGCATCGCGCGCCTGATCGACCGTCCACCGCAAGCCAACGCCGAATGGGACCGTGAACAACCGGACCCGGCCAGCAGCATGGCGCCGTGGCGGATTTTCAACATCGGCGGACAACACCCGGTGGAGCTCAAGGATTACCTGGCACTGCTGGAAAAACACCTGGGACAAAAAGCTTTGGTTGAACTGTTGCCCCTGCAACCGGGCGACGTGCTCAACACCTGCGCCGATGCCAGTGACCTGGCTCGGGCAACCGGATTTCAGCCTGGTATCGAGCTGGATGAGGGACTCGGGCGCTTCATCGCCTGGTTCCGTAATTACTACCGACTGCCTATCGCCCACGCGCCGCTAGCGGCTGAACTTCAGCGGAGGATTCTATGACTGGACATGAAAAAACGGTGCCCTTGCAACAGATGCGCCGAGACAAACGCCTGGACCCGGAACACCGAATGCGCCTCGATACCGCGATTCATATGCAGGGTCGCGGCTGGATGACCGGCCGTGACGGCGGTCGCCCCTGGACGTTGTCACGCACCAATCGCGTTGTCGCCTGCTTCGGTGCGCTGGTGATTCTGGTGCTGATCTCGCCCATCCTGCTGGGCCTGGCACTGGCGATCAAATTCAGCAGCCCGGGACCGGTGATGTTCGTGCAGAAACGCACGGGCTATCGCGGTCGCAAGTTCGGCATGTACAAGTTCCGCACCATGGTGGCCAACGCCGAGGAGCTCAAGGAGTCCTTGCGTCACCTGAACAAGCACGGAGCCGACGCGATCGATTTCAAGATCGACAAGGACCCGCGCATCACCGGCATCGGTGGTTTCCTGCGGCGCAGCAGCCTGGATGAGCTGCCGAACCTGATCAATGTGGTGACGGGCGACATGCGCCTGGTGGGCCCGCGGCCGACCTCGTTCAACGCCTACCGCTACAAGGACAATCACCTTGCACGCCTGAGCATCTACCCCGGCATGACCGGCCTGTGGCAGATCTCCGGGCGCAGCAATATCGACTTCGACCAGCGCGTTGAGTTGGACCTCAGCTATATCGCCGAGCAGAGCCTGTTGCTTGATCTGAAGATCCTGTTGAAAACCCCCTTCAAAGTGTTCAGCGGCCACGGAGCGAGTTAAATGGACGGTTCATCAGCCAAAAGTCTAAGCATTGCCAACCCGAGCGAGTCCAACCTGACGTCGACCGTGCTCGATCAAGATCTGCGGATCCTATTCCTGACCGCCGCCAACCCCGGCGCTGGCACCACCACCAGTGCCCTGGCGCTGGCCAGCCAACTGGCGCAAATGAGCAGCGGCGAGGTGCTGCTGGTCGATGCCAGCCAGTCGTCGACCAACCTCACGCAGCAGCTGGGGCTGACCAAGGAGCGCGGTTTTCGCGACCTGCTGTTCAACACCCAGAGCCCGCCACTGCTGCAGGACTGCGTGGTGAATGTCTCCAGCCTGCCCTTCCACATCCTGCCCAACGGCCGGTATGTGCGTGGCACCGAGCACCTGACCCCTGAACGCCTGGGCCTGTTGCTCGATCAGCTCGGCAGTCAGTATCGCTTTGTGGTGATCGACGGCGACGCGGTGTATTCCGCCGCCGACACCATGATCATCAGCACCCAGGTGGACGGCGTGATCATGGTCGTGCGCTCCGAAGACACACGCTGGGAAGTGGCGCAGGCGGCGGTTCAGCGCCTGACCCAGGCCGGCGCGAAACTGGTCGGCAGCGTGTTCAACCGGCGCAAGTACTACATGCCGAAATGGCTGTACAAAAACCTGTAAGCAATCGCCAAAGGATGACGACATGAACGCCAAAATGCTTGTCCTGCTGTTGCTGCCGCTTGCAGGTTGCTCCAGCACTTCCGAAACCCAGAACATGCCGGTGAATATCCTCACGGCCTCACCGGCCAACGCCCAGGCCACCGACATGCCCAAGATCGAACAGACCTTGCGGCCACAGGATGTGCTGGACGTGATCTTCCACATCAGCACCAGCGGCTCGGACGCCTACCGCATCCAGTCCGGTGACCAGATCGGCCTGAACTTCACCGCTGCCAGCCAGCTCAACGGCAATCAACTGGTGCTGCCCGATGGCACCATTGAACTGCCGGGCGCCAACACCTCGGTGAAAATCGCCGGGCTGACGTCCGAACAAGCGCGTGAGGAAATCCAGCGTGCCTACCAGCGTAAACAGCTGTTCCAGCCTAACCGCAACCAGCTGTCCGTGCAGGTCATCAGCCCGCTGAGCAACGAGTCGAACCTCAAAAGTGCCCTGAACCACCCCGCTACCGGCATGAGCCGGGAGATCACCGTGGGCACCGACGGCTACGCCAGCTTCCCGGAAATCGGCGCCGTGCCGCTGCAAGGCATGACCGTCAACCAATTGGAAACCTTCCTCAACCAACGCTACGCGAAGCTGCCGGGGCGGATGACCGTCGACGTGCTGCTGAAGTCCACGGCGGGTAACGAAATCTATGTGCTGGGCGAAGTGGGCCAACCGGGTTCCTACCCTATTCGCCGGCCGGTCTCAGTGCTTGAAGCGCTGACCCTGGCCCGAGGCTCCAACGTCAAGGCGCGGCTCGATTCGGTGATGATCATGCGCCGCAATGGCAACCAGGTGCAGGCCGTGCGCTACGACGTCGAAAAGGCTTTGGCCGGCGATGCGTCGCAGATTGCGTACCTGCAACCGGACGACATGCTCTATGTGCCGAAGACCAAACTGGCCAGCGCCGGTGAACTCGCAAGGCAACTGGCAGACGTGGTGTTGTTCCAAGGCGTGGGCTTCAGCTTCGGCTACCGCGTCGACAACAAAGACAGTGACAGCAACTAACTCTCAGGTGACCGACCATGAATCCAAAGGAAAACTACCTGCACGAGTTCTTCAGGATCTTCTTCGCCAACAAGCAGTTGGTGAAACGAGTCTTCCTGCTCTTTGCAGTGATCGCCCTGGTCTTGCCGCTGATGCTCAAACAGAGCTTCGATATCACCGCCCAGGTGATCGTGCAATCCAAAAAACTCTCACAGGGAGACGCCACCACATCCCTCAACCAGGAGAACGCCTCGTTCATTCCACCGTCCCTGGCGGACATGGAAACCGAGAGCAATATCCTGCGCTCGCCAGCCTTGATCCGGCAGACCATCAGCGAGTTGCGCGCCAAGGGTGAGTACACGCCCACCCCTGGCGTCTTCAACAAACTGGTGACCCAGCCGTTCAAACAATACGTAACCACGCCGCTGCGGGAATACGTGATCAACCCGATGAAAGACGCCCTCGGCCTGGAAACCGATCCGGTGCGTGACACGGCGCTGGATGCACTGACTCAAGAGGCGATGGACAGTCTGAAAATCGAGACGCTGCCAGGCTCCAACGTGATCTCCATCATCTACAGCTTTGACAATCCGGCCCAAGGCACCAACTTTGTCGCCGCCTTGCTGCAGAACTACCTGACCAGCCGTCAGGAATTGCAATCCATCGACTTGCCACAATCGTTCTACGAAACCAAAAAGAAGCAGTACCAAGTGCGGCTCGATGGCCTGGAAGGCACTCGGCTTGCCTTGCTTGAAGGCGTCGGCTCGTCCGATCCAAAGGAAGAAATCACCTTCCGCCTCAACGCCATCAACACCGAGGAACAAGCGCTCAACCTGTACCGCGACCGCCTGCTGCAAAGCCAACGCTGGCTCGACTATCTGAAAACCAGCCTGGCCGCTGCCAGCAACTCCAAACTCAACGACTACACCTTCCCCTACACCTTCACCACCACCGTGGACAACGTGGCGTTTGAAGATCGCGAGATCAAACAAATGGGTAAGGCCCTGACCACTCAGGTCAGCCGCTACATGAACGACCTGGCGATCTTTCAGCCAAGCAGCGAACCGATGTTGCTGACCCGCGAGCAAATCGCCCGCACCCGTCAGCAGTTTCTAAAAGTGGTCAGCAACCGGATTCAGGAGCGCACCAACGACCTGGCGATCGTCAGCTCGGTGATTAACCAGAAAACCGCGCGCATTGCCGAGTACAAGGAACGCATCCACCAGTTGCAGCAAACCCAGAGCAAGCTGCGGCAGATGGACACCGAGATCAACGGCTTGCACGCGGCGTTCTCTACTTACGCCCAGCGCTTCGCCGAAAGCAGCACCTCTCGCTCGCTGGACAACGACCTGTCCAACGCACGGGTGCTCAGCCCGCCGTATGAGCCGACCGAAGCTGCGTTCCCGAAACCGATGCTGATTATTCCGTTCGGGTTGTTCACCGGTCTGTTGCTGGCGATTGCCCTGGTCTACGTGCGTGAGTTCTTCGATCACCGTTTCAAACACCCAGCGCAAATCACCCACGAACTGGGCTTGCCGGTGCTGTTGGTGATCAACGATCAAAACGTGGAACCGACCAATCCGCACAGCAACTGGTCCGTGCCTGGCCTCGTGCATTGGGTGCGCAATTGAACGCGCCGCTCAACCCTTCCCTGCCGATCATTCATTTGCTCAGCAGCGGCGGCTTCTACGGGGCTGAGCGGATGCTGCTGGACCATTGCCTGGCGACGCCGGGGCAGCACCAGGTGCTGTTTCTCGATGCGCCACCAGACTTGATCGCGCGGTTTCGCCAGGCGGGGGTCGACTGCCGGGGTTGCGCGGGGCTGGGGGACTTACTGGCGCATTTGCGCCAACGCCGGGCGGAACGGCCGTTGATCAATACGCACAACTTCAAGGGCCTGTTGTTTGGTTGGGTAGGCGCAACGTTGTTGCGCCTGCCGCTGGTGATTACCCAGCACGGTTTCACACCACGCAGTCGCAAGCAGAAGTTCTACACCTGGCTGAGCCTGCAACTGTGCCGCACCGCGTCAGTGAATCGCGTGGTCTGCGTCGCAGAAAGCATCGCCGTGCTGTGCCGCCAGGCCAGCGTCGGGGCGGAAAAGCTGCAGGTGATTCCCAATGGTTTACCGGCGGCACCCGGACTGCTGCCGCACAACGTGGAACGCCAGCGTTGGCTGGCGGGTTACGTCGGGCGGTTGAGCAGTGAAAAAGGCCCGGACTTTTTTCTCGATGCGCTGATTCCACTCTGCCGGCAACACCCGCAGCTGGACGCCGTGATGCTCGGCGACGGCCCGGAACGGGAGACGCTGCTGGCGCGCATCAACGAAGCGGGTTTACAGGACCGCATCACCCTGCCCGGTTACCAGACCGACATGAGTGTGTGGTGGCGACAACTCGATGCGCTGGTGATCAGCTCGCGCACCGAAGGCACGCCGATGATTCTGCTCGAAGCGATGCAAGCCGGCGTGCCGGTGGTGGCGTTTGGCGTCGGCGGGATTCCCGATGTGCTGCAAGACCGGCACAACGGCCTGCTGGCGACACCCGCTGACAGCGCCGCCCTCGCCCGCCAGATCGGTTCGTTGCTGACTGAACCGGTCATGGCTCGCGAACTGATCGACAACGCAAAACGTACGCAATTGGACCGTTACGACCTCAAGGCCCTGGCCGAACGCTGGTCGCAACTTTATCTCCGTACTGCACGGGAGGCACGCACGTGATCTTTCCGCTCTCGATCGTCAGTTTGTTTGGCCTGGTCTGCCTCGGTTTGCTGGCCAGCCCTTATCCGTTTCTGGCGCCGGGGGCGGTGCTGGGCCTGGTCGGTGTCGCGCTGCTTTACCGAAAACCCACCTGGGGTTTGCTCGGGATCGCGGCGCTGGTGCCGTTCGAAGGTTTCTTCAAGGACAGTCCGCTAACGGGCACCAAGCTCCTTGGCGCGGCATTGGCCGTGATCCTGATGCTGCAACTGGCCATCCACCAGATTCCCTCCGAACGCCTGCGCAGCAATATCTGGCGCTACCTGATCTGGTTCATGGTCTTGTACCTGCTGAGCGTGATCAACACCGATAACATGGGCATGTCGATGGGGCATCTGCGGGAGCTGAGCGTCGGCCTGGTGCTGTTTGTGATCACCTTGCTGATTGCCCGCGAACTGGACATGGACCTGTTCGCCAAAATGGTCACCCTCAGTGTCACGGCGACCTGCGTGCTGGCGATGTTCTCCATCAAATACCAGGACCAGGGTCGCGCTGCCGGCCTGCTGGAAGACCCGAACTCCTTTGCCATGCTGATTGCCTTCGCCGTGCCTCTCGGCTTGCTGCAGGTGGTGCGCAGCCCGCACTTTTTGCATCGGTTGTTCTGGGTCGGTTGCTGCATTTTGCTGCTGGGCGGCATGACCAAGACCGAATCCCGTTCGGGGCTGGTGGTGCTGTTCCTCAGCCTGATGATCGGCGTCTGGCACTACCGCGCCGAGCTCAAACGCATCCGTCCACGGCATCTGGGTTTCGCGATGCTGGGCCTGGTGATCGTGATTCCGCTGGCCATTTATGCGATGCCGAAGGGTTACATCGAGCGCATTCAGTCCTTGAGCATTTTGAGCGCCGGCGCCAAGAGCCAGGACCAATCCCTCGGCCGTCGAGCCTCGTACATTGTGGTCGGCAGCGAGATGATCCGCGAGAACCCGTTGCTGGGCACCGGTCCCGGGACGTTTCCGCTGCACTACGCCACCACCGGTTATGCCAAGGCGTTTTCGGCCAACCGCAAAATCGGCGACCTCTACCGTCGCGCCCACAACACCTACCTGGAAATCTTCAGTGAGCTGGGGATTCCCGCCGGCCTGTTGTTCGTCGGCATGCTCGGCCTGGGCTTGTACAACCTGGTCCGCGCCCGTCGTGTGTGGATGCAGCGACGCAACCGCGAGCAGGCGGATTTGCTGACGCACCTGAGCATGAGCTTTCTGTCGCTGACGCTGTTTTTGATGTTCCTCAGCGCACCCAACCAGAAGTACGTGTGGATCATGCTCGCCCTGACCAGCGTGCTGCGTTTGAAAGCCGAAGAAAGCCCACTCGCGGAGGCCAAGGCATGAGTCGCATCAGTATCGTTATCCCGATGTACAACGAAGCCCGCCACATCGCCCGGACCCTGTTGGCCGCGCAACGCGCGGCCATCGCCGCCGGGCTGGAATGCGAGCTGATCGTGGCCGACAACGGCTCCGAGGATCAGGGTCCGCACATTGCCCGGCAAATGGGCGCGCAAGTGCTGCTGCTGCCGGGCGTGCTGATCGGCGCCTTGCGCAATCGCGGTGCTGCCATCGCCACCGGCGAATGGCTGGCCTTCATCGATGCCGATGTCGAGTTGCCCGAGGACTGGCTGACGCTGTTGTTGAAAATCGAACCCGCGGTTCAGGTCGACGTGCTTGGGCTGGACCTGCACACCCCGGCCGAAGCCCCGTGGTATGCCAATGCCTGGCAACGCCGCACGTTGCGCCCGAACGACGAGACGGTGCAAACAGTGCGCTGGCTACCCAGTTCCAACCTGTTGATGCGCCGCCCCTGGTTCGACAAGGTCGGTGGCTTCAACGAAACCCTGCGCACCGGCGAGGACAAGGATTTCACCATGCGCCTTTCCCACGCAGGGGCCCGCCTGCTCTCGGTCAACCAGACCGTCGCCTTGCATTGGGGTTACGAGGGCAGCTGGCACGAATGGATGGGCAAGGAGTTCTGGCGTCAGGGCAGCCATCTGCAGTTACTGCGCAGCCACGGGATGAGCATTCGTCTGCTGCGTTTCCCGATGCTATCGCTCGCCGCCTGGGTTCTGGATTTCATCGCAATCTCCGCCCTGCTCGACGGGTTCCCCAACGTGGCGTTGTTCATGTTGTTCGTCACCAGTTTGCCGGCGCTTTTCCTCAGCCTGCGCCAGACCCTCAAGCACCGCGATCTGCTGTTGACCCTGCAACTCTGGGGCCTGCACTGGTTGCGTCTGCACCTGGCCGGTGCCGCGTTCATCCTCAGTCTGTGTCATTGGAAAGCCAGGAGGCCTGCCCGTGGCTGAATTCATTTTCTGGTTGTGCCTGTTGTTGCCGGTCTACGCCTATCTGGGGTATCCGCTGCTGCTGACATTGCTGGCGCCGTTGTTTGCCGCGCGGCGTCACGCAATTGCTGAACCGATGAACATCAGCATCGTGATTGCCGCGCACAACGAGGCGCGGCACATCGAACACAAGTTGCGCACGTTGCTTGCTCAGGATTATGAGCCGGCCTCGTTGCAGATCATTCTGGCCAGCGACGGTTCGACCGATGACACCGTGGCCTGTGCGCACAAGGTCATCGACCCGCGCATCACCATCCTCGACCTGCCTCGCCAGGGCAAGGCCGCGACCCTGAATGCCGGCGTGGCGTTGAGCACCGGGGACATTCTGGTGTTCACCGATGCCGACAACCAATGGTCCCGCGGCACCCTCGGTCACCTGCTGGCGCCGCTGTGCGATCCGCAAGTCGGTGCCTGCGCCGGGCACATGGTGATCCCGGTCACCGGCGGTGGCTTGAGTATCGGCGACAGCCTCTATCGGCATTACGAAGGCTGGCTGCGCAGGGTGGAAAACCGCACCGGCTGCATGGTCTCCGCCGACGGCGCCCTGCTCGCCCTGCGCCGTGAGTTGTTCCAGGAGGTGCCGGCCGAGGTCAACGATGACTTCTTCATCAGCACCTGCGCGCCGGTGGCGTTCAAGCGCATTGTCTATGTGCCCGAGGCGCAGGTGATCGACCACGGCGTCGATGAGGCCGACAAACAATTCCGCCGTCGCCAGCGGGTCACCGTCGGGGGCTTGCAAAGCCTGGCCCAGCGCAGCGAACTGCTCAATCCGCTGAAACATGGCCTGTATTCGATTGCGTTGATCAGCCACAAGCTGATCCGCCGACTGGCGCCGATCCTGCTGCTGCCGCTGTTGCTGAGCAATTTCTGGCTGTGGGAAGAACACGGTTTCTATCGCCTGAGCCTGGTCGCGCAACTGCTCGGTTACGCGGTAGCCATCGCTGGCCTGCTGGATTCGCAACACCGGTTGCCCAAACCTTTTCGCCTCGCCGCGTTCCTTCTGGTGACCCTGGCCGGGATGAGTATCGGTCTGTGGCAGTTCCTGCGGGGGCAGCGGTACGCCCAGTGGAACCCTGAGCAAAACCGTTGAAAGGACTGAGCCATGGCGATCAGACAATTATTAAAACGTACCAGTGGCTGGCTTTATCTCAATTCGCCGGTGGGCCGCAATCAACTGCAAGGCGCCGGTGTGATTCTGATGTTGCATCGGGTGCTGGCCAGCGACCACGCCGCCGACCTGCCCCATCGCAATGAGCTGTGCGTCGGGCCGAAGGCGTTCGAACACTTGCTGGTGTGGCTGAAAAAGCACTTCGATTGCGTGTCGTTGATGGACATCTTGCAACCCGGCACGGTGCGATCGGATCGCCCGAAAATCACCCTGACCTTCGACGACGGCTGGCGCGACAACGCCTTGAACGCCTTCGCGCTGCTGCAAAAATACCAGGTGCCGGCGAGCATCTTTCTCTCCACCGATTTCATCGGCAGCCGCCAGCGGTTCTGGTGGGAAAGCATCGGCGAAACCCTCTGGGGCAGCCACGGTGAACGGGCGCGGATGCAATTGATCGACTGCCTGCGACAGGTCGGTCGGCCATTGCCGGCGCCCTTCGATGAGCTGGATGTGGAGCGTCGCAGCCTGGCCTTGCTGCATTATCTGCACAGCCTGAAAACCCTCAGCCCTGCTGACTTGAATCGCCTGACCGATGAGTGCCCGGACGAGTCATTGCCCCAGGCGCTGGACTGGCATCAAGTGCGCATGCTGGAAGCCTCGGGCCTGGTGCGGTTCGGCCCGCACGGCGCCAGCCATTCGATACTCACCGGTCTCGACGATCAGCGTTTGCATGAAGAACTCAGCCGCAGCCGCGATGCCTTGCACAATGGCTGCAACCGGCCGCTGCCGGTCTACTGCTACCCCAACGGCGACAACGATGCGCGGGTGCGTGAACACGTTGCCGATCATGATTACCCGTTCGCCCTGGGCACTGGCACCGGGATTTATCGGGGCACCGACGACCCTTTGAACCTGCCTCGCTTCGGCGTCAGCCAACGGGTGGCGCGTAATCCGCAACTGCTTTCCTGGCGCTTGTACCGCGGAGCACGCGCATGAGCCGCAGCCAATACCTCAAGCACCTGGCCCTGAGCATGGGCACCAAACTGGCGATGATCGGTTTGCGACTGATGCGCAACGTGTTGCTCGCACGGATCCTCGGGCCGAGCGAACGGGGTTTGTTTGCATTGCTCAGCACCCTGCCCGACCTGATCAGCGCCGCCACCAGCGGCGGGCTGAATTCGGCGGTGGGTTTTCAGGCGGCCAAGCAGCGGCCCATGGGATTACTGCTGAGTCAGGTGCTGGTGTTCGGCTGCCTGCTGGCGGGTCTTTTGACCTTGCTGGTGGTCGCCCTGGTGCGTGAGTTCGGCAGCGAACTCGACATCACCACGCAACTGGGCCTGCTCGCCTGGCTGTTGTTGCTAGCGGTGCCGTTGACCGTACTTAAAAGTGGTCTGCTGACCTTGCACAACGCATCCGGCGGCGTGGTGGCATTCAACGCGTTGCGCCTGGTGGAATCCCTGGCACCGCTGCTGCTGTTTCTCGCCTTGTTCTGGATGTGGAAAGACTCCGCACTGGAAGCGGCGCTGATCAGTTGGCTGGCAGGCATCAGCCTGGTGGTGCTGGCGGGCTGGTTCTGGCTCAAACGCGCTCAGCCCCTGAAATTGCAATGGGACCGCGCCAGTCAGAATGAGCTGCTGCGCTACAGCGCCCGCAGCCATCCCGACATGCTGTTCCAGCAAGTGATCCTGCGTTCCGATTATCTGTTCATCGGCGCCCTGCTCGGCAGCACCGCGCTCGGTCATTACGCCATGGCCAGCGCCGCCGCCGAGTTACTGCTGATCGTCCCGGAAGCCGTGACCACACCGTTGATGAAACGCCTGCTGCAACAGGAAGAAGGCATCGACAAAGTGACGCCGCTGGCCCTGCGCCTGACCGCCACGGTGATGCTCGGCGCCTGCGTGACCATGGCCGTGATCGGTGAGTGGCTGATCGTGACGTTGTTCGGCGTGGCCTATCAGCCCGCCTACCCCGCCTTGTTGGCGCTGCTGCCGGGCCTGTTGGGTCTGTGCTACGCGAGCATCCTGCGCCTGGACTTGCTGGGCAAAAATCGTCCCGGCTCGATTTCGTTGTTGATGGGCCTGGGCGCCCTGCTGAACCTGGCGCTGAACCTGGTGTTGATCCCTGCTTACGGGATCGTCGGCGCGGCGGCGGCATCGTCCATCGCCTACGTCGCGGTGACCCTTGCGCTGCTGGTGATGTACTGCCGGTTGACCGGCGTGCCGGTCTGGCAAACCCTGATCATCCTGCCCAGCGATGTAGCGCCGATGCTGCACATGCTGCAACGGAAGTCGGCATGAAACGCCTAGTCTTGCTGTTGAGTCTGGGCCTCTCGCTGAGCGCCCAGGCGGCGCCCATGCGTTGGGCCGACATTCGCGACGGCAGCCTGTACCTGCAACCGGACCGCCCCGACACCCTGACCATTCGCTGGGCACCCGCGTGGCAGGCGGATGCCAACGAAGAACGCCTGTACCTGATCGACGGCCAGGGCAAACTCCAGGGCGAGCGCCTGATCGCCGCCAGTGAATCGCGCGGCAGCCAGAGCTGGCCGTTGGCCCCGAGTGCCTCCAGCTATCAACTGGAAATTCCGGGCTACAGCTTCCGTCGCTACCGGGTTGAACACGACGAACGCACGGTGGCGCTGTTCGCCCCGGCCAAGGTGCATTTCAGCGCCGAAACCCACAGTGGCGATGAGTTGTACTTCAAGGTGGCGCCGGGTGAACACGCGGTGCTGGCCGGCAAGTTCCACGGCGGTGTCAGCGCCCTGCAAGCGCAGCGGGTGGGCGACGGCAAACAAGTGGCGCTGGCGTTGAAACCGTATCGGGGCTATTGGCAGTTCGACAAGGTCGAGTTGCCGGTCGCCACTGAACCACAGGTCTGGCGCCTGCGGCTGCAAGGCAGCGGCAAAGTGGCGTTCTGGCTCGATGGCACCGCCAACCTCTTCGCCCAGAACCCGCAGCAGCTCAAGCCCCTGCGCGAGGACGATGGCCAGGTCCGGTTGACGCTGCACAATCAAGTACTCGGCCCGACCCCGAACCTGGGCATTGCCCTGCCCTACGTCAAAGTGCCGGAATCGAGTTATGCAATGCTCGATGCTCTCAAGCCACAGGCAGGCACTTATTACAGCTTCGTCGACATCACGGCGAAGAACCCGCAGTACGAAGACGCTTTCCGCCGGCTGTATCAGGACCGCTTCGGCATCACCCAGGACATCACCTTGTTGGCCGGGAGCCAGCGCCAGGCTGACTTGCGCGCCGACACCCAGAGCAACGCCGGGCTCGACGCCTGGCTCGCAGCGACCCGGGCCCTGGGCGGCAAAGGCACGCACTACATCGGTTTCGCCGACGAGCCGAACCTCAACTACCCGGACTACACCAACTACCAAAGCATCTTCAACAGCATGGCCCGGCAAGTGCGCAGCAACCCCGCCAATGCCAAGGCCGGCGTGCGCATCGCCATGCCCGCCAGTTCGCGGCTGGTCAACGGCCCGTTTGCCGACAACGCTGCCGACAAGCGCGGCATCGATTGGGCCAAACGCTTGCTGGCCGAATCCGGCGACAACATCGATGCCCTGGCCTGGCACGAATGGATGATTCGCGACCTGCTGGCGACACGGGTCTACCGTGACAGCGTGCGCCGCGCCGCCGAGCTGGTCGGCCTCGACGCCCAGGGCCGGCCGCGCAAAGCCTTGCTGCTGGACCAGACCAACATGTCCAGCGGTTCCAGCCTCAGTCCTTACGATCAGGAAACCCACTTCGCGTCGTTGTGGTGGGCGTCGGTCGTCATCAATTCGTCTCAGGACGGCTTGCTGGAGATGCTGAGCTGGTTCCAGGCCGCCGACGAACCCAACTACCCCAAAGGCATGTTACGCGTACTCGGCGACGATCGCTTCGAGCTCAAACCCGTGGGCCTGGCCCAGCAGTTCATCCGCCAGAATTGGCTGCACGATGTCATGCGTCTGGAGAATGAGGCCTTCGAGGTCGACGTGCTGGCCATGGCCGAGGACCTCAAACGCAGCCTGCTGGGCGTCAACAAAGGCACGCGCTTGCAGCGTGTGACCCTGACCGGGGCCCAGTGTCCGCTGGCCAACGGTTCATTACGCTATTTCGGTGCCGACAACCGCGCCCGCGACGCCCCCTTCAATTGCCAGGACGGTCGCGTCAGCTTCGAGCTGCCAGGACAGACCCTGTTCAATCTAAGCTGGAGCGCCTCATGAATTGCCAACTATTGCATTGCGACCCCGGCCATTGGCCGCACCTCGCATCACTCCACTCACGGTCCAGACCGTCAGGAGTCAATAACATGAGCGTTTTGCAGAAACTCAGCCGACACATCAGACAAAAAGGCCTGCGCGCCACCCTCATAAAAATCTGGAAGCACTACGTGTTTTCCCATCGGGAACTGTTGTGGATGGAGCGTGACCTGGTCAGTCCGGTACCGCCGTACAAACTCAAGCCCTACCCGCCGCTGCAGGTGGTCAGCATCACCCCGGAGAACGCCGTGGCCTTCACCCGTTACTTCGGTGACCGCGTGGACACCATGGCCGAACTGGCCCGCGAAGGTTACACCGGGCAGATGCACCTGGACGACAAAGGCGACGCGGTGGCGTTCATCTGGGGCGCGGTACGCAACTATTACGACAAGCACTATTTCGGCTGCTGGTTCCCGGTGAAAGAAGGCGAGTTCTTCGAATTCGGCGGCGAGCTGACCCGTGCGTACTGGGGCACTGCGCTGTCGATGGACCTGCAGACGGATTTATGGAAAGCCATGCTGGCCCAGGGTTGCCACACGGTGGTGGATGTCTGTGAGTTCAGTAATATCCCGGCCCTCAAACTGCACATACGCACCGGCTACAAGGAACAAGGGCGGATCATGAACGTCTACGATCTGTTTGGTCGCTGGCGCTTCTACCGCGAAACCCATTACAGCGGCTCACGTCTGGATGCCTTGCGCAAACCGGCACGTGAACCCGCCACAGCAGCGGTGACCTGACCCTATGGCAGCACGATTCGAATGGCGCACTTCGCTGTGCGCCGCTGACTTCCCGGCAACGGCTTATGAAGCGTTGCGCCTGCGAGTGTCGGACCACACACCGTTCAACACCCTGGCCTGGATGCGCGCGTCCGAACAAGCCCTGACAACCGGGCAACGCTTGCACGTGTTGCTCGGCTGGCAAGGTCATGAGCTGGTTTTGTGTTTGCCGTTGGTGGCCTGCGTCGAACGTTTCGCCAGGCTGCCGTTTCGCGTGCTGCATCACCTTGGCTACCCCCTCACCGACCGCCTCGCGCTCCTCGCAAAAATGGACTCGGAGAATATCCGCAAGACACTGATCGAGATCCGTCGACAGGTTCCCCATGCCCTGCTGCAACTCAACGAGTTGTCGGAACCGGTCGGCGAAGAAAGCGCGCTGACCGAGTGGATGACCCACAGTTCGACCGGTGAACGACGCCTCAGCTGTCGGGTGCCGGTGCACGTGATCAGCGACGCGGACCACCAGGAAGTCTCGGGTGACCCACGCTATAAACTGCGCCGTGCACGCAAACGCATCGCGGCATGTGGCGCTGTCGTTCGGCGGATCACGCCCGACGGGGCGACCATGGGCCCGTTGTTGCAGGCCATCAGTGAAGTCGAAGCGGTCAGTTGGAAAGGCGATGAAGGCGTCGGGATTTTTTCCGATGAACGCCACCGACAATGGATGGACCGAGCCTTTACCGCCCTCGCCGAACAGGGGCTGGTGCGGGTCGTGGTGCTGGAACTGGACGGGCGCTGCATCAGCTACCGCCTCGGATTGCTGGAGCAGGGCCGGCTGTACGATTACAACCTGGCGTTCCTGCCGCAATACGCCGATCTGGGCAGCGGTCGGGTGCTGCTCGAAGAGTGGATTCGCTGGGGACTGGATGAGCACTGGCGCTGGATCGACGCCTCGCGGGTGAGCCTGGAAAACTCCAGCCATCAACTGCACGAGCGCATGACCGGGCAACTGGAACACTGGCGCTGGAGTTTCTATTCCTGGCGCCCCAGCGGCCTGGCGTTGGGCCTGGCCCTGAGACTTTGGCAGCGGCTCAAACCCTTGTTGCAGAAACAGCGAGCCAAACGTGCAGCCGCGGCCGTTACCGCCGCACCGGTGCTCAAAGCAGCGAAGCCAACCGACACAAACAGGGAGAGCGACCATGCCTCGCCAAGTCATAGTCAACGCTGACGATTTCGGTATCAGCCCGTGCGAAAACGCGGTGATCCTCGGTGCCTTCCAGGCCGGGGTGATCAGCTCCGCCACGGCCATGGCCAATATGCCGGCCTTCGAAGCGGCGTGCGTCATGGCCCAGCATCCGTTGCTCAAGGACCGGATCGGCCTGCATTTCAACCTCACGTACGGGCGTCCGTTGAGTCAGTCGATACTGGGTCGAACGAACTTCTGTGACAGCAACGGGGTATTCGATCTCAACCTGTCCCGTCATCGCCTCTGGCTCAGCCGCAGGGACCGCGACGCGGTGCTTGAGGAGCTCAAAGCGCAATGGCAACGCTGCGTGGACAACGGGGTACGGCCCAGCCACATCGATTCCCATCAACACGTTCACAACATCTGGCCCATCGGCGAAATCGTCGCCCGCTTCGCCGCCAGCCAAGGGGTGGCCGTGCGCCTGGCGCGCAATCTGGGGCAAAACCTGAGCTTGCCCAAGCGCGTGTTCAAGACGTTGCTCAACAGCCGTTTACAGAGTCTGGCCGGTGTGACCGCGGATTATGTGTGCACGCCAGTGGACCTGCGCAATGACGCCATGCCGACTGACGGTGTGCTGGAAATCGTGGCTCATCCGACTCAGCTTGGCGCTGATTTCGGCGATGCCTATTTGCATTCGGAAGAGTCGCTAACCCTTGTTCTAGAGCGGCGCCTTCAAGGTGTGCCGCGGGTTTCCTATGGCGCTGCAAACAGCCATTTGATGACAGGTGCTGCAGCGCTCGAATGAGTTACATAAGTTGCAACATATTCAAAGCTGGCGCTTTGATATGAACTATCAAGCTTGATCTATACACAACAAAAGCGTTTCCACCCACACCCTGGCTTAGGCTAAGGAGAGCGTCATGAGCATCATCGAAAAGCTTCGCGAACGCATAAAACAAAAGGGCTTGAGCCGCACGTTCAGCACGCTGTGGAAACGCTACGTGTTCTTCCACTGGGAGCTTTTATGGATGGAGCGCGACCTGGTCAGCCCGGTACAGCCGCACAAACTGCGTCCCTATTCGGGCCTGCGCAGGGTGAACATCACCAAGGAAAACGCCACAGCTTTTGGCAAGCATTTTGGTGACCGCGTCGACACCATGGCCGAGCTCGCCACCGAGGGCCACACCGGGCACATGTACCTGGACGAAGAAGGCCACGCTATTGCGTTCATCTGGGGCAGCATCCGCGACTACCACGACCGTCACTATTACGGCTGCTGGTTCCCGGTCAAACCCGGTGAATTCTTCGAGTTCGGCGGCGAAATGACCCGCCCCTACTTCGGCACCAGCCTGTCGGTGGATGCTCAGGTAGACCTCTGGGCAGCAATGGCGGCCCAAGGCTGCAACAAGGTGGTGGACGTCTGCGAAACCCACAACATCCCTGCCCTGAAGCTGCACATCCGCATGGGCTATCACGAGCAGGGTCGCGTCACCCACGTCTACGGCCTGTTCGGCCGCTGGCGCTTCTACCGCGAAACCCGCTACACCGGCTCACGGCTTGATCCGCTGCGCAAACCGGGACGGCCGGTGGTGACGGGGGCGGCCAGCGCCTGATATCCGATTGACAGACCGAGTTGCGGCCATCGCGAGCAGGCTCGCTCCTACAGTGGATCTCCAGCGCACGCAGATTTTGTGTTCGACAGGAATCAAATGTAGGAGTGAGCCTCCTCGCGATGGCGGCGGCACATTCAGTATTGATGTGGCTGACAGATAGCTATCGCGAGCAGGCTGAACTGGTCCAGTAATTTTGGACATTTTTTTCGGTTCTCACGCCGCCAGCTTTTCCGCTGCTACAGGTGAGTGGTAACCGTTGTAACTGTGG